>CAMNGU010000123.1 GCA_946538525.1 uncultured Lachnospiraceae bacterium | reverse complement strand
GAGGTTGTTGCTAAGGATTATCTTGGTATGGAAGTTGAGGAAAGAGAAGTATTCCTTGATGAAGTTTCAGAGTTTGAAGAATGTGGCCTCTGTGGAACAGCTGCAGTTATCTCACCAGTTAGAGCTATCAATGATCATGGTAAGGAAATCGTATTCCCAGGTAGCGCAAATGGTGAGGTTGGTCCAAAAATCAAGAAGCTTTATGATACACTTACAGGAATTCAGATGTGCAAGATTGATGCTCCTGAAGGTTGGGTACATGTAATAAAGTAAGTTGAAATAAAAAATATAAAATTTTAAATATATGATATAATACAGGGTGTCATCGGAATTATCTAATGGCACCCTTTTATCTTGTAATAGAAGGTGATTAAGATAGCTCATTTAACTGAATATGTAAAATGGAGAGGTGACCTGTCTTTTGATTATTTATATGTTCAAATCTTGGGGAGATAAAAAGCAATCTCAAAATATGGCCACTAATTAATTGGTTTTCTTGACAAATCATAGGGTTCTATTTATTATTGTTACTGAAAATTTCAAGTATTTGAATAGATTTTGTTTATCAATAAAAGAGTTTTAAGAAAAGTTATAAAGAGTTATATGAATACGAAAAATAATTATAAAAAAATGAATAGTCCTAAAAACTATTTAAAAAATATTACTCTATTTATACTTGTGACTATACTTCTTTTGTCGCTTACTGCGTGTGGCTCCACTACACATACTATAAAGTCAGAGGATATGGAGATTACTCTTAGCAAGGAGTATAAAAAATCTACACTAGCAAATGCAACCTGGTATTATTCTAGTCCAGATGGTCTTGCGATGGGAATAAGATCCCTGAAGGATGATGTGGAGAAGAGTGGCCTTGAGGTTGATTCAGTAGCAGACTATGCTGCAGCTTACATTAAGGCAAATAATATTCCTGGTTCTCCATCTGTGAAAACTAAGGATGGATATGTTTATTTTAAATACAATCATAAGGTTTCAGGTACAGAGTATTCTTATCTAACCTGTGTTTATGATAATAATGATGAGTATTGGCTTGTAAACTTCGCATGCTACAAGGAATTATATAGTGAGTATGAGAAGGAGTTCTTTGCATCAGCAGATTCTGTTACTTTTGTTGAGGAAGAAAAATAATAAGGTATTACAAGAATTAAAGTTAGAAAGAAATGATGATAGATCATTATTAGGATTTATTACTGATGAAAGATACGGAAAATAAAGGCTCAGAGCTGTTCGTAAGTAGCAGTTCATCTAATAGCTTTGGAATTGGAAAATTTGATAGGGATAGATTTCTTCAAAATAGATTTATCCTGTCAGAGCTTGTAAAAAAAGGCATTCGCCTAAAATATAGAAGATCATATCTGGGAATTCTCTGGTCTCTTCTTGAACCGTTATTAACTATGATAGTACTTACTATCGTATTTGGAACACTGATGGGGGAGAAGACAAAGGATTTCCCTGTTTATATTTTGTCGGGAAGACTTTTATATGGATTCTTCTCGCAGTCAACAACTGCAGCACTTAAGTCTATTAGAGTGAATAGCTCTATTATAAAAAAGGTTTATGTACCTAAGTTGCTGTATCCATTATCTTCAATACTATTTAATTTCATTATATTCCTGATATCGCTTATTGTATTGGCGCTGGTATCACTTATGCTGGGAGTATTTCCTACTGTATATCTGCTTCAAGCTGTAGTTAGTCTTTTCGTGCTGCTGCTTCTTAGCCTGGGATGTGGACTTATACTTTCAACTGTTGGAGTGTTCTTCAGAGATATGGAATATCTGTGGAATGTAGGACTTATGATAATCATGTATACCTGTGCAATCTTTTACCGTGCAGAGAAGCTTCTGAATAGTAACTGGAGCTTTGTACTTAAGTTAAATCCGCTCTTTTGTGTTATAGATAATTTTAGAAGTGCAATATTTGGAGAGCCTATGAATATGCATTACCTCCTGTATTCAACAGGATTCAGTATTGTGGCAATCCTGATCGGAATATTTGCATTTAAGAAAAATGAAGATAAGTTTATTCTTGAGATTTAGTTTTTGAATTTTATTTTTATAAAAGATTTATATAAGAATTAGATAAAATAATTAGGAGTTTTGATTGAGCGAAACTGTATTAAGGGTTGATGATGTAAGTATGAGATTCAACCTTAGTAAAGAAAAACACGATTCCCTTAAGGAATATTTCATTGCTATGTTGAAGAAAGAACTTGTATTTAATGAGTTCTGGGCTCTTAGTGATGTTTCTTTTGAATTGGAAAAAGGTGATCGTTTGGGAATACTTGGATTTAATGGTGCAGGAAAGTCTACACTTCTTAAGGTTATAGCAGGTGTATTTAAACCTACTAAAGGACTTATTGAAAGACGAGGAGTTCTGGCTCCGCTTATCGAGCTGGGAGCAGGATTTGATCCTCAGTATACAGGTTTAGAAAACATTTACCTTTATGGTGCCTGTCTGGGATATAGCCATAAATTTATAGATGAGAAGATTCAGGAGATAATTGATTTCTCTGAGCTTAAGGATTTTATTGATGTACCACTTAAGAATTATTCTTCAGGAATGAAGGCGAGACTGGGATTTGCTATCGCAACAATAGTTGAACCTGATATCCTTATTCTGGACGAGGTGCTATCTGTAGGAGATGCAAAATTTAAGAAGAAGAGTGAGGCGAAGCTCATGTCACTTCTTGAAAAGGATGTAACGGTTCTGTTTGTTTCTCATAACACGGAGCAGGTGAGACGCCTTTGCAATAAGGCTATTATCTTGGAAAAGGGAAAACTCATTTCCTCAGGGGATGTGGAAACAGTTACTGCTCACTATGAGGAACTGGTTAAAAAGTAAAACTTTTATATCTTTAATATATATGTTAGAATAATTTAGTTGATTGATTAGTTAGTTGATTGATTAGTTAATTGATTGGTGAGATATTAGCAGAAAGATTAGCTGAAATATCTGCAGAAAGATTAGCTGATTTATAAGTAATAATCGTGGTTTTAGTATGAATATTTGGGGGCAAATATGGCATTTCTAGAATTATTAAAAGTCATCGTAATAGGAATAGTTGAAGGAATAACTGAATGGCTTCCTATAAGTAGTACAGGGCATATGCTTCTGTTAGATCTGGTGCTTAATCTTAAAGCGGAGCCGGAATTTAAGGAAATGTTTTTCGTAGTTATTCAGCTCGGCGCAATAATCGCCGTAATCTACATGTACTGGAGCAAACTCTGGCCATTTAGAATTGCGACCCGTCATAGTGTTTGGGATGATGAACAGGACGGCGATGACGAAAGAGGCAGAAAAAAGTTAACAAAGCAGCAGGCTCAGCAGCGTGCACTTTGGAAAAATGAATATAGAATTGGAAGTATTGGAATCAGCAGACCGATAATTCTTATGTGGATTAAGGTTTTAGTAGCCACAGTTCCAGCTGGAATTATTGGTATATTACTTGATGACTGGATGGAGAAATATGCACATACTCCTGCTGTAATAGCAGTTGCGCTTATAGTATATGGTGTGCTCTTCATCGTTATTGAAACAAGAAATAAGAAGAGAAAGCCACTTATAACAAGAGTTGGACAGCTTACATATCTGGATGCATTAAAGCTGGGATTATTCCAGTCTCTCGCAATTGTACCAGGTACATCAAGATCTGGAGCAACTATTGTTGGTGGACTTACAATGGGAGTTTCCAGAAGACTTGCTACAGAGTTTTCATTTTTTATGAGTATACCTATCATGTTCGGTTGGAGCATAGTAAAACTCATTAAATATGGCTTTCATTATTCAGCACTTGAATTCTTTGAACTCCTGGTTGGTCTTATAGTAGCATTTATAGTTTCAGTATTTGTTATTAAATTCCTGATCGGGTACATCAAGAAAAATGATTTCAGACTTTTCGGTTTCTACAGAATTGGCCTTGGAATAATAGTTATAATTGTGTTTGCAATAAAGGCTATAGTTGCTTAAATGATTAGCTGGCAATTAGCAAATAATTAGCAAACAATTAGAATAAGTATTTAAGGAATAATAATTTATCAAATGATAAGATTGGATAAGTATCTTGCAGATTCGGGTTTTGGAACAAGGAACGAGGTTCGTTCCTTGGTGAAATCCGGGTCTGTTTTTGTCAATAATGAAACAATAAAAGACTTTGGGATGAAGATTGATCCTGATAAAGATGAGGTTATTGTTAAGGGAAAAAGTGTAGAATATAACCAGTATGAATATTATATGCTACATAAGCCTGCAGGTATAATTACTGCATCAAGAGATAAAAATGCTAAAACTGTGGTGGACCTTATTGAGACAAGAAAAAGACGGGACCTCTTTCCAATTGGAAGGCTGGATAAGGATACAGAGGGGCTGCTTATTATAACCAATGATGGACAGCTGAGTCATAGGCTTCTTTCGCCTAATAGCCATGTGCAGAAGACATATGTTGCATTTGTATCAGGAGGACTTCCTTCTGATGTGGAGTTTCATTTTAAAAATGGAATTGATATTGGTGATGAGAGATTAACTCTTCCGGCTGGTCTACGGGAGATAGAGAGTATAGATGCACTGGTGGAAGAGTTTGGTGACCGGTATATAATAGAAAAATGTGAAAGCCTTGGTGATTCGCAGGGAAATTCAATTATAAATAACTGTAGGATTTATGAAGTGGTTCTTACTGAGGGCAGGTATCACGAGATAAAGAGGATGTTTGAGGCTCTGGGAGGAAATGTTGAGTATCTGAAAAGGTATTCCATGGGGCCGATTACATTGGATTCGCAGCTGGCGCCAGGAGAATATAGAAAATTAGATAAGGAAGAGATGAAAAATCTCTTGACGAGTAAATAAGCTATGTGTTATTCTAACCATTGCGTTTCTATACGCACTTCTTTTGGTGTGCATTTTCAGTTATCCCAGCTGGTACATCGAAAGTTTACCCTATCTCGTATAGAGCCGTTTTGTAAAACTATGAAATTATTTAAAATATACGGAGGTGGCCGTTCATGCGTGTCAAGATAACTCTTGCTTGTACAGAATGTAAGCAGCGTAATTACAATATGACTAAGGAAAAGAAAACTCATCCAGACAGAATGGAAACAAAGAAGTATTGCAGATTCTGTAAGAAGCATACTATGCACAAAGAGACAAAATAGTTTTAGTCTCTGATCATTTATAAGAGGAGAAAAACATGTCAGATAAGAAAGAGACATCACCTGCTCTTAAAAGGAGTTGGTTCCAGGAACTTAAGGCAGAATTTAAGAAGATATCCTGGCCAGGAAAGTCACAGCTTTTTAAGGAGACAACAGTTGTTCTTGTTGTAGCTATTTTTATTGGACTTCTTATTTCAGTTGTTGATTGGTTACTTAATATGGGTCTACAGTATATTTGGTAGGTGGTGAAAATATGGCAGAAGAAAAGAATAAAGATATTGAATCATCAGTAGAGTCATCAGAAGAAATGCTATCAGAAGAAGCCGTTGAAGAGTCAGCTGTTGAAAGCACAGAAGATTCAGTAGATGATAGAGCAGAAACTCTGCGTCCAAAATCTGCTAATCTTAAGCAGCAGGGAGACGATGATCCTCACTGGTATGTAGTTCATACTTATTCTGGTTATGAGGATAAGGTTGTTAGAGATATTCAGAATACTATTAGAAGCCGTCATCTTGAAGATCAGATGTTTGATGTAACAGTTCCTGTAGAAACTGTTATTGAAGATGTGCGCGATAAGAATGGTAATATCGTTAAGAATAAGAAGGGGATTGCTGAGAAGAAGACAAAGACTCGCAAGAAGTTCCCTGGATATGTTCTTGTACACATGATTAAGAACGATGTTACTTGGTATGTGGTTAGAAACAGTTTAGGTGTTACTGGATTTGTTGGTCCAGGATCAGAGCCTGTACCACTTACTGATATCGAACTTCTTAAGCTTGGCATTAAGGTTGAAGGACTTAGCATCGATGTTGAGCCTGGTGACCATGTTAGAGTTGTTGCCGGTGAATGGGAGAACTTTGAGGGTGTTGTTAAGACAGTTAATAACTCAAAGAGAACAGTTATTATCCCATTTGAAATGAGTGGCGGACGATTAACTGATGTTGAGATTGATATAGATGTTGTTCAGAAGATAGAAGAATAGATAGAAGAATAGACAGAAGAATAGTTTTTAATAATTAATTAGTTATATCTGCCCTTTAACCTGGGGCATGTATATAAGTGGAAGGGGAAGTACCCCGCGATTTACCACGAGAGGAGGAAATTAAAATGGCTAAGAAAGTCAAAGGTTACATTAAGTTACAGATACCTGCAGGAAAGGCAACTCCAGCACCACCTGTTGGACCAGCACTTGGTCAGCATGGTGTTAATATCGTAGACTTCACAAAGCAGTTTAACGATAGAACAGCTGATAAGGGTGACATGATCATCCCTGTAGTTATCACAGTTTATGCAGATAGCAGTTTCAGCTTTATTACAAAGACTCCACCTGCAGCAGTTCTTATTAAGAAGGCAGCTGGTCTTCCAAAGGCTTCTGGTGAACCAAACAAGAAGAAGGTTGGTAAGATCACAAAGGCTCAGGTTCAGGAGATTGCAGAGACAAAGATGCCAGATCTTAACGCAGCTTCACTTGAGGCAGCTATGAGCATGATCGCTGGTACAGCACGCTCAATGGGCGTTGAAGTAGTAGACTAAGGCAAGTTTGGAGGTAATGAAGATGAAAAAAGGAAAGAGATATATAGAGGCTGCCAAGCTTGTTGATAATACAAAGCTTTATGACCTTGAAGAGGCAGCACAGATTATTAAAAAGACAGCAACTGCAAAGTTCGACGAGACAATCGAGGCTCATTTAAAACTTGGTGTTGATGGACGTCACGCAGATCAGCAGGTTCGTGGTGCAGTAGTACTGCCACACGGAACTGGTAAAGAAGTAAAGGTTCTCGTATTTGCCAAGGGAGATAAGGTTGACGAAGCACTTGCAAATGGAGCTGATTATGCTGGTGGAGAAGAACTTGTTCCTAAGATTCAGAATGAAGGATGGTTCGACTTCGATGTAGTTATCGCTACACCAGATATGATGGGTGTTGTTGGACGTCTTGGACGTGTACTTGGTCCTAAGGGACTTA
>CAMNGU010000122.1 GCA_946538525.1 uncultured Lachnospiraceae bacterium | reverse complement strand
CAATCCGTATGTCATATGGTGTCAAAAGGTACTTTTGACACCCACATCATTTTATAGTCTATTAAAAGGTATATGTGTAAATGATATAAGCACCATATAATTATATTCCATTTAATTATACTCCATAAATAAAACAGCGGCTGAAAAATTTCAGCCACTGTTAAAAATACAATACCATTTAATCTCTGTCAAGAATATGACAGATGCCAAATGAAAACCAATAGTTTTACTAATAATAAATTTATAGCTTTATTTATATAACCATATCTTATACTTTACTCATATCTCAGTGCATCGATTGGTGAAAGTCTAGCTGCTCTTCTTGCAGGATAGAGTCCAAAAACAATACCTACCAAAGTTGAGAACAGGAACGAAACAATGATCATCACCACTGGTGGTTTTACATTGATAGTGAGGAATGAATATTCTTCAGATCTAGATACTATGGTTTTCGCAATTACAGCTATCACTCCACCATTCAGCAGTCCCAAAAGTATTCCCAAAACACCACCGATTGCACATATCAGTACTGACTCGACCAGGAACTGTGCCTCTATAACCTTATTCTTTGCACCTAGCGCTTTCCTGATACCAATCTCTTTAGTTCTCTCAACAACGGATACCAGCATGATATTCATAACTCCAATACCACCAACGATAAGGGAGATAGCTGCAATAACAGAAATGATTATGGTTATAACATCCATTACCTTACTGATCATCTTAAGCTGTTCTTCCAAACTCTGAATCAAAAGATAAAACTCACTTCCGGCTTCTCTTTTGGATTCAAAATAATTTGTGATATTTTCCTTAAGCGTAGTTCCATCTACTCCAGGAGCACCATTTATATAAAGTACTTCATTGTTTCTCTTACTTTCAGGCGTCTCATTCAAATCCCAGGCATAACTAACAGGAATGATCATCTCAGTAACCTTATCCTTTTCAGGAGTTTCTGCCTTTCCAGTAATGGATGACTGTTTTTTAGTCATATCATATACACCAACTATATATGCTGATACAACTCTACCATCACTGGTTTCAACCTCTATCTTCTCACCAATAGGATTTGACATATCATTTAAAGCATATTTTACAAAATTGGCGGATACTACACAAACCTTTCTATTGTCGAAACTGTCCTGATATTCCAGATCTCGGCCCATAATTATCTCATAATTATTTGACTCGCAAAAACCTTCAGAATATCCACTTATCATTACAGTTTTTACATCATCTCCATAGTGATACTCGCCCATATCAACTGAACTTTGAACGCATACAGAAGATATCTGTCCTGCAAATGCATTCTTAAATTCATATGTATTCTCCAGGTCAAATATAACTGGAGGATCCTGGTCTTCAGCTTCCTCTGAGGTTTCAACCCACATAAATGCAAGCTGATTAGTACTCATCATATCACTATATGTACTTGCAATAGTATCTTTAAGAGATGATCCCAGAGTAGCTATAGTGATAACCGCACTGATACCGATAATGATTCCCAGCATCGTAAGTATGGAACGCATCTTGTTTGACTTAACACATGACCATGCCAATCGGAGGTTTTCTAAAAATGACATTAGTTATTCCCTCCTTCCGCTTTAGTTTCATAGCTCATCTTGTCAGCATTTGGATCCATCTTTCGAGCAGCTCTTCTCATTTCGAAAAGCTCATTATGAGCATCACTTACAATATAACCATCACTGATAGTTATAACTCTCTGTGTTTCCGCCGCAAGTTCTTTACTATGGGTGATAAGTACAATCGTCTTCTTCTGTTCGTCATGAAGCTTATGAAAGATATCCATGATAAGGTGACCGGTTTTAGAATCCAGAGCACCGGTGGGCTCATCGGCTAGTATGATTGAAGGATCACAGGCTAGGGCTCTGGCGATTGCCACTCTCTGATTCTGTCCACCAGAAAGCTCATTTGCCTTATGCTTGTATCTTGCTCCCATACCGACCATTTCCAGGAGGTACATCGCCTTATCTCTTCTTTCGCCTCTTGACATTCCAGCATACATTAGTGGCACTTCCACATTTTCCACCGCAGAAATACGAGGTATCATGTATGCACTCTGAAATACGAAGCCTATCTCTTTATTTCTAATCTCGCTAAGACGATCATCATCCATCTCGGAAATGTCATCTCCAGCAAGATAATACTGACCTGATGTAGGTCTGTCCAGTGCTCCAATGATATTCATCATGGTTGATTTACCTGATCCAGACTCACCAACCAACGCGACAAATTCCCCATCGTGCACAGTTAAATCTATATCATGAAGTATATGCAGCTCATTTTCCATACCTTCATAGTATTTCTTATTGATGTGCTGCATCTCTATAACTTTATTCATTATGCACACATCCTTTAATCTTCTTTATTAGTTTCTTTGTCTTCTGTTGCTTCTTCTGTTTTATCTTCTGTCGATTTCTCTGTTGTCTTCTCAGTTGAATCTTTACCACTGTCAGAATCTTTATTTACAGTGATGACATCATTTTCCTTCACTGTACTTGGATAACAGATAACCAGATCTCCTTCTTCAAGTTCGCCACTTGTAATCTCTGTATAATAGTCACCACTCATTCCCTTGGTAACTTCTTTCTTAACAACCATGTACATACCTGCACTAGCTTCCTGAGCAACATATACATAGTCGCCATAAGCATCTGACATAATTGCTGTATAAGGAACAGCCTCTGTAGTCATTTCTTCGCCGGTAGCTATACGAGCTTTAACCTTCATACCCAGCATCATATCTGTAAAACTTGATACTGTAATCTTTGCCTTATATGTATTATCAGCAGGAGCTGCTGCAGCTGCAGCAGCTGTAGGAGCTACAGATGTATCAGCTGTAGCAAAATTGTTCAACTGTGTTACAGTACCTGTTCCTGTCACATTGTCCAGTGAACTATTTGAAAGTTCAACATTCATTCCTTCCTTAACACTGAAGAAATCCTTCTCTCTAATTCCTACAGTAAGTTCAAGATTCTTATCATCCTGAATAGTTAAAAGCACACCATTTGCAGGAATTCCTTCAACCGCATTTACAGATGTTACAACACCTGATGTTTCAGCGATGATAACCGAGTCATTCTTCATCTTATAATATTTTGCAAGTGAAACTGATGTCTGTGAATAATTTGAAGAATTATTAATTATTGTTACATCAGCTGAATCCTTAACTGACTGATAATTCTCAGAAGCTGCAGCTGCAGTATCACTAAATGAATCTGTTGCCTGATCGTATGCATACTGCTTTGCATACCAAGTCTCTTCTGCAAGATCAAGAGCAGCCTTCTTAGTCTGAATAACCTCTTCTCCTGCCTCAGATTCAACTGCTGCATTGTACTCATCCAACTTCTCATAATAATCAGCATCAGCGTCTTCAAAGGCTTTTCTCGCCTCATCTATTGCCTGATTTGCTTCATCCACAGTTCTTTCCTTTGAAGCTGCAGCACTGCTAATTGAATGACTTGCTGACTCAATCTGCTTAGCCTTAATTCTCTCGTCTTCTGACGCCTGAGCTTCCAGCTGTTCAATATTTTCATCTATTTCTTCTGTATCGATTGTACAGAGAACATCGCCCTTCTTAACAGAATCTCCTACCTTAACTTTAATTTCCTTAACAGGATATGTAAGATTAGTATATACATTTTCCACATTCTGGCTTTCCACTGTTCCTGTTACATCTATATAAGTAGACATATCTTTTTTGCCATATTCATCAACTACAGTACCGTCTCCCATAGCCTCCTTAGCCTGATTAACAGCACTATTCACCTTTTTGGCACCATATACAGCAATACCAATTACCGCCGCTCCGATCACAAGACCAATAATAAGTCCCTTTTTGCCCTTTTTCTTCTTGTCCTTCTTGTCCTTCTTGCCCTTCTTCTTTGAATCCGCTGGCATAGACTGATTACCTTGAGGATTGGTCTGCTCGAAATTGTTATCCATTTCACTTTTCCTTTCTCTTATATAGATTTTCCTGGAATCATTTAAATTCCAACATAAAAAAACTTTAATAATTTGTGTATAAAACCTTAGCGTTTACTATGATTTTTCTAACGAAAAATATAGTATCATAGCTCACTATGCTATTCTATACACAAATCATAAAAATTTCCTTAAGATTACCTTAAATTTTTTAATTATCATAAAAAATGTCGTGAAATGATTATTTAATGTGGTAAATGGTATAAGTCTTCATTACTGTATCTGAACATAAAAAAAGCACATCAATTACGATATGCTTTTTCTTTATATATCTATAACTGCATTACTATATTTCGGTTTACTCTTCGATAAAAAAATGTGGACAGTGCAAGAGACATAAGCTCTGCAATAGGAAATGCAAACCATACGAACTGCACTTTTCCAGTTTGTGCCAAAAGCCACGCCACAGGAATCAGAACCACCAGCTGTCTTCCAATTGATACTATAAGAGAATACTTACTCTTAGAGAAAGCCTGGAACATGGATCCCATAGCTATACAAAGAGCCGCAACCGGAAATGAAAGGCTTATAATCCTTAGTGCCGGAACGCCTATAGCCAGCATATTATCAGAGGCCTTGAAAAATCCCAACAGCACACTAGGAATAGCCCAGAATACAACCATTCCCACAAGCATTATAGATAGCGCCAGCTTCATAGCAAAGCTGGTTGCTTCTTTTATTCTATCTCTACTTCTTGCGCCGTAATTATATGCCAGCACCGGAATAAGTCCATTATTAAGTCCAAATACAGGCATAAAGATAAAACTCTGAAGTTTGAAATATGCACCAAATACCGCAACTGCAGTAGTAGAGAAAGCCCCAAGTATCATATTCATGCTATAGGACATTACAGAACCGATGGCCATCATCAAAATAGATGGAACACCAACTGCATAGATTCTGCCAATTGTCTTCCAGGATGGTTTAAACATTTTCTTGACAGAAAGCTGAATATCCACATTGTATTTGAGATTCAAAACAAGTCCCACTATCGCCGCTACCGTCTGGCCAAGAACTGTTGCATAAGCAGCTCCAATAACTCCAAAGGCAGGAACTCCGAAATATCCAAAGATAAATATTGGATCGAAAATAATATTTATAATAGCACCTGTCATCTGAGAGATCATACTAAGCTGAGTACGACCAGTGGACTGAAGGAGTCTCTCAAATGTCATCTGGAAGAATACACCCAGCGACATGGTACAGCATACATATAGGTACGCAGAACCCATATCAACTATATTTGATTTATTAGTCTGGGTTTTAATAAATGGTTCTGCTACAAAAAGGCCTACTGCCACAAAAACTATAAAACTAAGGAGCGTCAACAGAAGACCATTATTGGCCGCTTTATTGGCTCTCTTCTGCTTCTTCTCACCTAAAGCCTTTGAGAGGAGTGCATTTACACCTACTCCCGTACCACTTCCCACAGAAATGATCATCATCTGCAGCGGAAAAGCAAGTGTAACTGCAGTCAACGCATCTTCACTAATCTGAGACACGAAAATACTGTCTACTATATTGTATAGAGCCTGCACCAGCATTGATATCATCATAGGAAGGGACATAGAAACTATCAGTTTCTTCACCGGTAAAGTCCCCATTTTATTTTCTGGTGGCGCAGTCTCATCTTCCTCATCTATATCATCAGCAGTCCTATCAGCTGAATTTATTGCAGCATTATCACTGCCCCCTATTTCTTCCCCATTTAAAATAGTATTTTTTCTTTCCAGTTCTTCCCCATTCAAAACTATCTTATCATTTTCTTTCATCTAGATTCTTCTTTCTAAGTTTCTTCTCACTATTCTCAAAACCAACGGAAAGTATTATATTTCAATATAATTTATATGTCAAAACGAAATACTATATTCAACATTTTTTCATAATAAAAGCCCACTCCATGAGCAGGCCTTTATATCACAATCTATCACTTCAAATAATCTAAAATATAATAATCTCTTGATACATTACTTGATATCTTACTTTATATCTTTAAAATTAAACTGACTCTTTCCAGTTGCATAATCCCCAACTATCTGGCCATGACCTACAAGCTTATACTTATAAGTTACAAGTCCCTCAAGCCCCACCGGACCTCTGGCATGAATCTTGCTGGTGCTTATTCCAACTTCTGCACCAAAGCCATAACGGAAACCATCCGCAAATCTGGTTGAACAATTCTGATATACTCCAGCTGAATCAACTAACTGAAGAAATCTCTCTGCAGTCTCACTATTCTCAGTAATGATTGCATCAGTATGATGAGAACCGTGAAGATTAATGTAATCGATAGCTTCATCCACTCCATCCACAAATTTAGCAGATACAATAAGAGCAAGATATTCCTTAAACTCATTTTCTTCTATTGTTTCATATTCTGGCTTTTCACTAGCCCCATCTACAATATCTGTTACCTCTTTAGTACCACGGAGCTTAATACCATTTTCAGCAAGGGCCTTAGCAAGCTTTGGAATAAAGTTCTCCTTAAGCCCATCATCTCTCTGGATAAGCAGAGTTTCAACCGCGTTACATGCAGCAGTATATTGAGTCTTTGCATCGATTATGATTGAAATCGCCTTATCAATATCAGCATCCTTATCTACATAGATGTGGCACACACCATCAGCATGTCCCATTACAGGGATATGTGTATTATCCATAATATATCTTACAAATGCATTTGATCCGCGTGGTATAAGAAGGTCAACCAGTCCATCACATGTAAGCAGTTCATCTATCTCATTATGCTGCTCAACCTGAAGCATGCAGCCTTCCGGGAAACCTGCCTCAAGCACTGCATCATATATTATTCCGAAAAGCACACGGTTAGTATATGTGGTTTCCTTACCACCCTTAAGAACAGGACAGTTACCACTTCTAATACAAAGTGAAGAAATCTGAACCAGCGCGTCAGGTCTTGCCTCGAAGATAACACCGATAACACCAATAGGGCATGTTATTCTAGTAAGTCTTAATCCCTCATCCAGCTCTCTATCAAGCGTAACCTTTCCGATTGGATCCTCTAGTGTGATAAGCTGATTGATACCAGCTACCACATCACGAAGCTTACCTTCATCAAATTTAAGTCTTTTAATTGCGATGATATTTGCGGTTTTAACTTATGCG
>CAMNGU010000121.1 GCA_946538525.1 uncultured Lachnospiraceae bacterium | reverse complement strand
AGCAGATTACAGCAGCTCAGAAGTTCATTCAGGATGGAGTTGATTATCTTCTTCTCTCAGCAGCTGATACCTCTGGTTGGGACAGCGTTCTCAAGGATGCGCAGGATGCAGGAATTCAGGTTATCCTTTTTGACCGTACAATTGACGCAGATCCTAGTCTTTATGCAGCTTCTATTGTTTCTGATATGGACAAAGAAGGTGAGACAGCAGCTAACTGGTTAAAGGATCAGAATCTTGGAGAATACAAGATCATTCACCTCCAGGGTGTTATGGGTTCAGCGGCTCAGCAGGGTAGATCAGGAGCGCTTGATACACTTGCAAAGGAAAATGGATGGACAATCGTAACACAGCAGACAGCTGAGTGGAATGCAGAGAAGGCACAGCAGATCGTACAGTCAGTTATCGATTCAGGCGAGAGCTTTAATGTAATCTATGCAGAGAACGACGATATGGCTAAGGGTGCTGTTGAAGCACTTGATAAGGCTAACATCTCTCACGGTGTTGGTAAAGATGTAGTAGTTATGGGATTTGACTGCAACAAGTGGGCACTTGAAGAACTCAAGGCTGGAAACTGGAACTATGATGGACAGTGTAATCCATTCCAGGCTAGCTACATTGATGATGTTATCAAGAAACTTGAGAAGGGCGAGACACTTTCAGAGAAGACAATCATCATGGAGGAAAAGGGCTTTGATGCATCAACTATCACACAGGAAGATGTAGATAACTACGGTATCTAATCTTAGGTTAACTACAGGGGGTGCAGCATGTAAATGTTGCGCCCCTATTTAATTGACACATGTGTCGTTAAATCATATGAAAGAAAATGAGGTGGAGTCGTGAAGGCAAATGCGGTTTTAGAACTACATAATATTCATAAAACCTTTCCAGGCGTAAGGGCTCTTCAAAATGTAGACTTTACTCTGTGCGAAGGAGAAATCCACGCACTTATGGGAGAAAATGGAGCTGGTAAATCTACGCTTATAAAAGTAATCACCGGTGTCTACGAAAAAGAAGAGGGACAGATATTCCTGAAAGGAAATGAATCGGAGGTACATATTCATTCGCCACAGGATGCACAGAATCTTGGAATAAGTACTGTGTATCAGGAGATTACATTATGTCCTAACCTGACTGTTGCAGAGAATATGTTCATAGGAAGAACTAAAGGTAGTGTTACAAACTGGAAGAAAATGAATGAGGATGCAGATAAGATACTGCAGTCTTTGGATATCCCAGCTAAGGCATCACAGCAGCTGGCCAGCTGTTCTCTGGCAGTTCAGCAGATGGTTGCTATAGCAAGAGCGGTGGATATGGAATGTAAGGTTCTGATCCTGGATGAACCAACTTCATCTCTTGATGAAAGCGAAGTACAGAAGCTTTTTGGTCTTATGAGAGACCTTAAATCAAAAGGTGTAGGAATAATATTCGTAACACATTTCCTGGATCAGGTATATGAGGTTTGTGATAAGATTACAGTTCTTAGAGATGGAAAGCTGGTGGGAGAGTATGAGATTAGTCAGCTTCCTAGAGTAGAACTTGTTTCAAAAATGCTTGGTAAAGAACTGGATGATCTTTCAGATATCAAGGGCGAGTCCGGAAATGAGAAAGCAGCTGATAATAGTGCTCCTATTATTGAAGCAGAACAGCTTCAGAGTGATGCCGGAATTAAACCATTTGACTTCTACATAAGAAAGGGAGAGGTAAATGGATTTACCGGACTTCTTGGTTCTGGACGAAGCGAGTGTGTAAGAGCAATCTTCGGAGCCGACCGAGTTATCGGTGGAAAGGTTAAGAAGAACGGTAAGGAAATAAAGATAAGTAAGCCTATCGATGCTATGAAAAATGGTATCGCTTACCTGCCTGAAGATAGAAAGGTTGATGGTATTGTCGGAGACCTTTCCGTAAGAGAAAATATCATCCTTGCAGCCCAGGTGCTTAGAGGTTTCTTTAAACCATATTCAAAGGCAGAAACATATAAGCTTGCAGATGAGTATATTAAACTTCTGGACATTAAGACAGCATCAGCTGATACACCAATCAAGTCGCTGTCTGGTGGTAATCAGCAGAAGGTTATCTTAGCCAGATGGCTACTGATGCATCCTGAATATCTGATTCTTGATGAGCCTACTCGTGGTATTGATGTAGGTACAAAGGTAGATATTCAGAAGCTGGTACTGAAGCTGGCATCTGAAGGAATGAGTATCACATTCATATCCTCAGAAACAGATGAGATGCTTCGTACATGTTCAAGGCTTGTAGTAATGCGAGACAGAAAAGTGGTTGGAGAACTTACTGGTGATCAGCTTACTCAGAGCGGAATCATGCAAACTATTGCAGGAGGAAATGGAGGTGAGAAAGATGGCTAATAGAAAAATAGTATTCAACAAGCAGTTACTTATTCCACTTGCAGCTATCGTAGCTCTCGCAATATTTAATCTTATTGTGGACCCTTCCTTCTTTAAGATAGCACTTGGAACAAACAGTTCAGGCAATCCGGTACTTTCGGGATACCTTATAACGATTCTTGATTATGGTTCAGAACTTGCTATTCTTGCAATTGGAATGACACTTGTAACTGCTGCCTCTGGAGGACAGGACATTTCCGTAGGAGCAACTATCGCCATAGCAGGTAGTGTTATCCTGAGAGTGCTCTGTGGAAATAATTCAAGACCTGAAACACTTCAGGCACCTGTCATCGTAGCTTTCTTAGTTGCATGTGTAGTAGCAATGCTGTTTGGTGCATTTAACGGTTTGCTGGTGGCATACTTCAAGATACCTCCGATGGTAGCAACGCTGATCCTTTTTACAGCTGGTCGTTCAATCGCAGCCTGGATCAACAACAACGAGCTTCCAATTATCAGTGAGCCATCATTTGGATACTTTGGTGGATACATTCCAGGAATTCCAATTCCAACACCATTCTTCATCGCTATGGCTTGTGTAATTGTGATCATGCTGGTACTTAAGTTTACAACACTTGGTCTTTATACTCAGTCAGTTGGTATCAACGAAAGTTCTTCAAGACTGAATGGTATCAACCCACAGATGATCAAGTTCCTTACATTTGTAATCCTTGGTCTCTGTGTAGCTGTTGCAGGACTTATCAAGGTAAGCCGTCTTTCAACAATTAACTACTCAGTTATTGCAAAGGATATAGAGATGGATGCAATCCTTGCGGTTGCACTTGGAGGTAATGCACTTAGTGGTGGTAAGTTCAATATGACCGCATCAATCCTTGGTGCCTATGTAATTCAGTTCCTTACAACAACACTTTATAAAATGAATGTAAATTCAGATGCTCTTTCAGCATACAAGGCTGTAGTAGTTATCGTTCTGGTTGTACTTAGTACACCAGTTGTAAGAAAGAAGCTGTCTCAGCTTTGGGGCAAGATAGTTCCAAAGAAGGAGGTGGCGTAAATGGGAAAGAAAGAGAATAAGTTTATAAAATGGTTTGGAAGAACCAATGATACAAATCTTCTTCTAACTATAACAGTAGTAGTATTCTTCCTCATGTATATTGGAGCTATCGTATTTCAGGGACAGGGCTTCCTGAAGCCACAGACCTTCTTCAATATACTTAATGCAAATGCTTCACTTATCATTACATCAGTAGGTCTATCAATCGTAATGATCTGCGGCGGAATCGATATTTCAGTAGGTGGTGTGGTTGCACTTGTAAGTATGAGCTGTGCTGTATATCTGGATTTCCATAATGGCAGCATTATTGGAGCGATTGGTATAGCACTTGCGATTGGCCTTGCCTTTGGAATTATTCAGGGATTTCTTGTAGCATACCTGGATATTCAGCCATTCATAGTAACTTTGGCAGGAATGTTCTTTGCAAGAGGTATGACCACCATAGTTCATACGGCTCCATTTAATGTTGAAAATGAAGCTTTTGTTAAACTTAAAGATACAAGAGTTATCGTTCCAGGTTTTGGTTCGGTAAATAAACTTGGAAACTATGTAAATGCTTATGTTGAGATTGGTGTTATCGTTGCACTTTTGGTAGTTATCACATTTTTCATTATCCTCCGTTGGACAAAGCTTGGAAGAAGCTTCTATGCGGTAGGTGGAAATGCACAGAGTGCACTTATGCTTGGTATCAATGTAAAGTTAACAAGATTTTTATCTCACCTTATCTGTGGGCTTCTTGCTGGAATCGGAGGATTTGTATATTTCCTCCATGTAGGTTCAGGTTCTGCTTCACACGCAAGTGGAATGGAAATGAATGCTATAGCATCATCCATCATAGGTGGAACAATGCTTACAGGTGGTGTTGGTAATATTATAGGAACCTTCTTTGGTGTTCTGTCTCTGTCGACTATTCAGAACATTGTGTCCTCAGCCGGACTAGATCAGGCCTGGTGGACAGGAATCACAATTGCAGCAATGCTTTGTATCTTCCTGGTAATCCAGTCTGTAGTCATGGCTTATAAGAAGAAGCTCCTTACAAAATAGAGCCTTATAATTTTATCATAAAACCTTCATCTTTATACTTAAGTGGCAGGGGCTGGTCCCCTGCTGCTTTTTTTGGTGAGGGATATGGGGGATTTGCTCAAAAAGTGGCACATATATTGAATGGGTGGTATAATACTGTATAGGTGTTAGCAGGCTGAAATTATTAGGCTGAAACATTTGAGAATAATAAAAATAAATAAAAAGACTAAAAGAAATATTAAAAATATTACTAAAAAAATACAAAAATAAATACAAAAAATAAAGACTAAAAGAAAGACAATAAGAGAAAAAATGAGTGATAAAAAATACTACGCTGTAAGGGTTGGAAAAAAGCCTGGTATATATCAGACATGGAATGAGTGTAAAGAAAATGTACATGGCTTTCCAGGAGCTATATATAAGAGCTTTAAAACTCTTGCAGATGCTCAGGAGTTTATGGGCCTGGGTGGCGGAAATACCAGTAATACTATAGATAAATCAGCAGAGGTTAATCTTTCAGCTGGCGCTAGCTTAGCAGAATTTCTTGAAGCAAAAAGAACTTGTGAAGCAGTTGCATTTGTGGATGGTAGTTTTGATATAAAGACCAAAAGATATGCCTGTGGAGTTGTGCTTCTCCATGGAGACCAGCTTATCGAAATGAGTGAAAGCTTTTTCGATGAGGAAATGAGTACCATGCGAAATGTTTCTGGTGAGATAGAGGGCTCTATGCATGCCATGAAGTATTGTGTTGAGAATGGTATTAAAAGTATTGATATATATTTTGACTATGAAGGCATTGAAAAATGGGCGCTAGGGATGTGGAAGACCAATAAGAATGGTACTAAGAATTACAAGGCGTACTATGACTCAATAAAGGATATTTTAGAGGTTCATTTTCATAAAGTGAAAGGCCATTCAGGAAATCCGGGAAATGATAAAGCGGATGAACTTGCTAAGAGGGCTCTGGGAATATAAAAATAATAACGAGAAATAATAACAAGATTTTGGAGGCTTCAGAGGCAAGAAAAAAAGGCGAGAATAGCTGCAAGAATAGCTGTGAGAAAAGAGGTAATAAAAGATGTTCCAAGAGGGAATAAAGTTTGAAAGAAAATATAAAGAAGATAGACCTGTTTTAGCTATCTGCTATGATTTTGATAAAACTCTTACTCCGGATGATATGCAGGCTCAGGGATATATTCAATCAGTTGGATATGATGTTCAGGGCTTTTGGGATAAGACAAATGAGATGGCAAGGCAGCAGGATGTGGATTCGAACCTTGCATATATGTATATGATGATGAAAGAAGCTGAAGGAAATTTTGTTTTTAACCGTAAAGCTCTAAATGAATATGGTTCAAAGGTAAAACTTTATCCTGGTGTAGATACATGGTTTGAAAGAATTAAGCAGTATGGAGTAGAGAAGGGGGTTATTGTTGAACATTATATTATCTCTTCTGGTCTTCAGGAAATGATTGAGGGAACCAGCGTTGCAGTGGCAGGGGCTTTTGAAAAAATATATGGAAGCTCATTTATGTATAATGATAGAGGAGTTGCTATATGGCCTGCTCAGGCGGTTAATTTTACGAACAAAACTCAGTTCCTTTTTAGAATTTCAAAAGGAGTTTTGGATGTAAATGACGATGGCGTAAATGATCATTTTGAACCTGATGAGATAAGAGTTCCATTTAGAAATATAGTTTATATTGGCGACAGTCTTACAGATATTCCTTGTATGAAACTGGTTAATTCCTATGGTGGTCATTCTGTGGGAGTGTATGATGCAGTTAAGCAGAATAAAGATAGAGTAAGACAGATGCTTAAGGATGACAGGATTAAATATTTTGCACCTGCAGATTATAGAGAGGGGACAGAACTGGATGTACTAATCAAAGCAATTGTAGATTCTACAGTGGCTACAGAAAAGCTTTGCAATATACATTATAGAAGTGAGAAAGATGCTAAAGACAATAAATAACAATAAAAAGACTAAAAATATTCACTTAAATGGGGTGTTATTTATAGTTGGATGTTTTGTAGCTGTTTTAATTTTGAATATGTCAGGAAATACTCTTCATTGCTATGCTGAAGACTATGCAGATTATACTGCTGAAGAGGGTGGATATTTTGAAGATGGAGGTGGAGAAGTACCTGGAGATTCAGGTGGGGAAGCCTCAAGCGATTCGAGCGATTCGAGTGGAGGATCCTCATCTTCCAGTGGCTATACCGAGGAACAGAAAGCGGCTGCAAAAGCGTGGCTTTCGTCACATGGTTACGCACCTACAAGAGCCGGTGCAGCCCAGGCTTATCAGGACTATCTGGATGGAAAGTTTGATAATGATCCGGAAGTTAGAAAATATAAGGGACTGGATAAGACAGATGATAATTCTGGTAAATCTTCCAGTGGAACTCCTTCAGGAGAAAATGCTTCAGAAAAAAACTCCGAAAATGCATCAGATAATAATGTAACTGGTGCCGGACAAGCTAATCAAAATGAAAAGGCAGATGCATCTGATTTACAAAATGGAGCAGATGATTCTAATTTAAATTTTGATGACATGACTAATATTATTGATGAAGAAGTGGATCCAAAGCAGGAGTTGGAAGATAGTATTGAAGCTTCTAAAAGTCAGCTGAAGTTAAAGAGCAGTGAATCTGAAGTGATGCTGATATATGATGAGTACGAGGATAGTAGTAATATTAGTGATATTTCTAAACAAAATGTTGAAAATACGAAAGACTCTGAGAAAACAGAGAATAAAAGAAAATCTTTAATGTATTTGATGTTTTCAT
>CAMNGU010000120.1 GCA_946538525.1 uncultured Lachnospiraceae bacterium | reverse complement strand
ATCCATAGCGGAGCGTTTTTTATGTAATAGGAGACGCAGTTTCCTATTACATAAAAAAGCCACAGATTATGCAGCAATTAAGACGCGTACAAAACCTGTGGCAAGGGTTGGCTTAAATATGATTAGAAATTCTTCTTAGTATCCTCCAGGACACTGATCACCTTATCACACCACTCATCAAATTCAGGATCTTCCACCTGACACTCTGGATGAGATAAAACATAGTCGAGAGCAATTCTCACTCCCTGATCAAATCTTACTGTTGTCTTCATATCTGGAACCACTCTCTTCAGCTTACTGTTGTCGAATACAACAGATACCGACTTATCTCCTGTAAGGCTTCCCTCAAAATCAAAGCCATACTTATCTCCTACTGCACTGAGATATTCTGAAGCAATATGATAAGCCTTAAGTTCTACTCCTAAAGCATCTGCAATTGTCTGATATATCTGGTTCCAGGTAAGTGTTTCATCGCCTGTAATCTGAAATGCTTCGCCAATGGCATGTCTGTTGCCCATAAGTCCAGTATAACCAATAGCAAAGTCTTTATTAAATGTTACTGTCCAAAGAGAAGTTCCGTCACCCTGAATGATAACCGGCTTTCCTTCCTGCATTCTCTTAATCACCTGATAGAAGCCCTTCTTACCATGAACTCCAAGTGGTACATTTCGCTCATCATAAGTATGACTTGGTCTAACTATAGTTACAGGGAATCCTTCCTCACGATACTTCTTCATAAGGAACTCTTCACAGGCAATCTTGTTACGGGAATATTCCCAATGTGGATTAGCAAGAGTCGTACCCTCTGTGATCACATAGTTAGCTGCCGGCTTATTGTAAGCTGATGCAGAACTAATATAGATATACTGCTTAGTCTTTCCCTTAAACAGTCTGTAGTCGCGTTCCACCTGATCAAGCGTAAATCCGATAAACTCTCCCACTACATCGAATTCCATTCCTTCCAGTTTTGCACTGGCATCTGCTTCATCTGATATGTCACATTTTATAGTATGAACACCTTCAGGCAGAACATCATTTCTATTTCCTCTATTCAGGATCCAGACCTCCCAGCCCAGTTCCTCAACAAGTCTCTTTGTAATTGCTGTACTGATAGTTCCAGTACCCCCAATAAATAATGCCTTCATATACTTCTCCTTTGAAAACTTTGTAAACTTTAAATACTTTAAAAGCTTTGCTGAATTTCCTATCTTTCTTATCCCATTTCCATGATTAGAATAATTGATTGCTATTATATTTTATAGAAGATATTTATTGAATTTTGCCCATTTTTTGCTATCATATAACTAAAAGTTATAACAGAGAGAAACCTATAACTATATATAGATTTAGTCATAAAAAGATCATTCAAAATATATACGATTTGATATCGTACGGGAAAACACTATGGGAAATTCTTTAGATAAAGAGATAATTAATTATTCAAATATACAGGGCATTACATATGTAGATAAGGGAATACCTAGATACTTCCCTTCGCATTGGCATAATGCCGCTGAATTTACAATTATATTTAAAGATAAATGTGAATACAAAATCAACGATAAGATATATTCTCCTGAAAAGGGAGATATTCTATTGGTTTGGCCAAGGGAACTGCATGAAATAGTTCATATGCCTGAAAATGGTTCTCTTTTTATTCAGTTTGAATCTAGAATTATTGAAAGCAATACGGACCTGGTTTCAGTTTCCAGATTTATCAAGGCCTGTCATATCATTTCAGCAAAAAAAGAGCCTGAACTTGTAACCAAAATGACTGAGATTATCTATCAGATAAAGGATATATATATTAACAAACCAAATTTCAGTGAAACCAAAAGCAAGATGCTTGTTTATGAACTTATGATCCTTATTGGAGAATATGTAATGAGAGAACGCAGAGGACAGATTGGAGACGATGTATTCTCGGATAAGTCCTGGGACTACATTCGTACAGCCTGCTCTTATATTTCTGAACACTCTGCTGATGATATCTCAGAAGCTGATGTTGCTGCTTATACAGGACTCAGTCCATATTACTTTTCTAAGCTATTTAATGAATATACGCAGACACCATTTCCGGCATATCTATCCAGTATCAGAGTTCAGAATGCCATAAATCTTTTAGCAAATGAAAATCTCTCCATTACTGAATGTGCATTTATGTCCGGTTTCCAGTCCACTACTACTTTCAACAAACTCTTTAAAGAGCTGACTGGATGCACACCTCGAGAATTCAGAAAAATGCATAGGCATGGACAGTAAAGAAAAGATGGTTATTCGTAAAAAAGACCTAGAAATATATAAACCCCAGAAGTATAAATCTTCTGGGGTTTTAGTTTACATAATGTTGTAACACTGGTTTACATAATACTGTAATTATAGGTTTACATAATCCTTAAAAAACACAAAATTCTAAAAGATTAGTGCTGGTTTTTTCAGATTTTTTAGTCGTAAGCTTTATCTTCCCACCATTCTTCAAATCCCCAAAAAGGATTTTATCAACGAACAGCGGTTTGATATCATTTCGGATAACTCGTTCTACTTCTCTTGCGCCATATTCAACACTTATACCCTTCTCCTTGATCAGTGCCTTGGCCTTCTTATCAACTGTCAGCTGAATATCTTTCTCCTTGAGCATTTGAGCTAACTCACCCAGCTTCTTATTAATAATCATTTCAGCCATCTTGTCATCCATGGAATTGAAGACAACTATCTTACTAAGTCGGTTTCTGAATTCAGGTTTAAAGGCCTTTGTCACATCTTCCATCATAACTGACCTATCCAATCTTTCACTTCTGAAACCAATAGAATTTTTTCCAACCTTATCAGCACCAATATTTGAAGTCATGATAATGATAACATTTCTAAAATCTGCTTTACGACCCTGGTTATCCGTCAAAGTTGCATAGTCCATAACCTGAAGCAACACATTATAAATGTCATCGTGAGCCTTTTCTATCTCATCTAAAAGAAGAACCGAATTAGGATTCTTACGAACTGCCTCTGTTAAAAGTCCACCACTTTCATATCCCACATAACCTGCTGAAGCACCAATAAGTTTTGAGATAGAATACTTCTCTCCATACTCACTCATATCAAATCTTATAAGCTTAACTCCTAATTCATCAGCAAGCTTTTTTGCAATCTCCGTCTTTCCAACACCAGTTGGCCCAACAAAGAGAAGACTTGCCAAAGGCTTTCCATTTTCCTGAAGTCCTGCTCTTGAAAACTTAACCGCATTCGTAACCTGTGTTATAGCTTCATCCTGACCATAAATCTGCGCCTTAAGCTTTTTCTCAAGATCAGCAAGCCCCTTAGTCTCATTAGTCTCAACACTTTCAATAGGAACTCTGCAGATATTTGTAAGAATTATATTTACAGTTTTCTTATCTATTATTTGAGGCTTTATTTGAGGTTTTATTTGAGATTTATTTTGTGTTTTATTTTGTTTATTAGTACTTGCCTTTTTATTTGTAGGATGCAGTTTCTTATACGCACCAGCTTCATCTAGAAGGTCTATAGCCTTATCTGGGAGAAATCTCTCATTGATATACTTGGCACTACTCTTAACTATATATTCAATAACTTCATCGCTATATGATACATTATGAAACTCCTCATATCTTGGTCTTAAACCTTTAAGGATTTCGATGGTCTCACTTTCAGATGGTTCAAGTATCTCCACATTCTGGAACCTTCTTACAAGGCTTTTACTCTTTTCAAAATACTTTTTATATTCTTCAAATGTGGTTGCTCCAATAAACTTTATGGTTCCATCAGTCAGATAGGACTTCAGCAGGTTTGCAGCATCAAAAGAACCATCCTCAACCGCTCCCGCTCCGTTCAGGTTATGAATCTCATCGATATAGATTATTGGATTTTTCTCCTTAGCAATTCCATTTAGAACATTCTTAAATCTCTTCTCGAACTCACCTCTATATTGAGTTCCAGCCAGCATGGTGCCTAAATCAATGGAATAGATTTTACTATCCTTAAGCTCATCTGGTACATTTCCTTCGTTAATCATTTTCGCCAGACCATAGGTAATTGCCGTCTTTCCTACACCTGGTTCCCCTATATGTAGCGGATTATTCTTATCCTTACGGCAAAGAATCTGAATGGTCCTTTCTAACTCTGCTTTACGACCAATGAGAGGATTCATACTGTCCACTGTGTCATTTATGCAAGGAGCATATTGTCTCCAACCCTGATTTTTATTAGATGAAGAGGTATTATATGAAGAAGTATCGAAAGAACTGCTTGAAGCATTATTGGAAAAACTACTTGAAGAACTAAGACCAAAGGGAAGGTCAAAGTCTGAATTATCATCTTCAAAAGAAATAGTATTTCCTAATAGTGCCTCCAAAGCAGCCTCAGCCGCATAAGCATCCTGAGGTTTTCTGCTGCTAATCTCAGCTGTAAGACTTCTAAGCAGCTCATCTACTTCAATATCCTCACAGAGAAGGTAATACTGAGCATAGCTTTCCACCAGCTGACATATACCATATATAATATGTGTAAGCTCTACTACATCATCATCTTCATTACCGGTAGCACTATACATAGCCTGTCTCTCGGCACATGTAAGTACTTCCATCATATCATTAGAATAATATACAGGATACCTTTCCGGAGCATCATCACCTACATCTGAAACATAATCCTTTATAAAAGAGTGTAATGTAGTCTTTAACATATCCGGAGAACCACCACATTCTGAATAAGCTGAGCAGAATATCTCATCATCACATAATGTATATAAAACCATCTCTGGTGTTATGAATTCTTTTCTCATACCTACAGCCAGGTTATATGTTGCTTTAAATATTTCATCTATATGTTCTGACCAATTCATTTTCAAGCCTCCTCTACCGACATTCTAAATGGAAATCCTTCCTTTTGGGCTCGTGACATAGCCATATCAACCTTGGTGACTGCCATATCATAGGTATAACTTCCAATAACACCTTTTCCTGTTTTATGTACAGTCATCATGACATTTTCAGCCGTCACCGGATCTAAATGAAAAATATCTATAAGAATAGAAACCACGAACTCCATGGTGGTGAAATCATCATTATATAGCACCACATTATATCGTTTAGGTTCCCTAGGTTTATTCTTTGATTTTTCTTTAATATTTGTCTTAGTATTACCAGTTACTCCCATAACCTTTTTTTCGAACTCTCCTTTTGAATAATACTTTTGATTAGTGCTTTTGATTAGTAATTTTGATTATTGATTTCGATTATTGATTTCGATTCTTTTGGGAATATTCCCCCTCAATTATGGAAGTATTATACCATATATTAACTTTCCCCATAAATTTCTTAATGTCAAATTTTTAAAGCAATGTTTTAAAAACTTTTTTCTAATACTTTTTTCTAATACTTTTTTCATTATTTTTCCATAATTGACGCCTTTGTCAAACTTATTTGACATGATGATTTCAATTTGCTAGAATACTTGATAGGTTTCAGTCAAACTTCAATAAAATACAGGCTTAGAAATCATTTTAAATATTCGTTATCTAAAAGGGGGACAATCATGACCATTACAAATGAAACAGTTAAGGCACTGCAGAATATGGATTACAGCGATAAGGTGCTGCACGATGCTCTGCTTCTTGAAGGTGATGCTGAGCAGGAGCTTTTCGAACTTGCCAGAGAAAGAAGACATGAGTTTTTTCCTGACAACCGTGCACAGGCAAGAAGTGTTATAGAAATTTCAAATCTCTGCAGACAACAGTGTCGCTACTGTTCTATCGGTGGCAAGGATCAAAAGCATAACTACTCTCTCAACGCTGAGCAGATGGTAATGCTTATGAACTATCTATATGAAAATGGCCGAAGAGTCGTACTTCTTCAGTCAGGTGAAAATCCAAGCGAAAACTTCATCAAGGATACCATTGCTGCTGTTAAAAGCATCAAGACTAAATATCCTGATTTCAGAATCATCCTGTGTATGGGTGACCTTTCCAAAAATCAATATCAGAGACTCTATGATGCCGGAGCAACGGACTACGTCATCAAATTCGAGGCATCCAACGAAGAGCTTTTCAAATATTGCAAACCAAATGACAGTCTCTCCAACAGACTTGAATGTATTCAGAACCTTTATGAGATTGGCTATCGCGTAAGTTCAGGAAATATTGTGGGACTTCCAAGACAGACTATTGATGATCTTGTTTCAGACCTGAAGCTATTACATGAACTTCCACTGAAAATGAACAGTACTACTATCTTCATTCCAGCTGAGAATTCTGCATTTGCAAATGAGCCTGCTGGCGATCCTGTTCGTACACTGAATATGATGGCTCTTATGAGAATCATGAATCCTGACAGACTTATGCCTACAACCAGCTCACTGGAGAAAATGATTGAGGATGGTCAGTATAAGGGACTTATGGCTGGAGCAAATACAGTAACTATTCATGATGGAACACCTGAGGAACTGCAGGAGTATTTCCCAATCTACTCTACTCACCGTGTTCGTCCGCAGATTGACCACTTTAGAGACATTTTACATAGAGCAAATATGACAGCTGATATCTGCTAAAGATATTTTCTTCTAAAGATATCAGCATTAAATTACTTAATACTAGAGACAAAAAAAACTATGAATGAACATACAACTTTCATTCATAGTTTTTTTCTGTTTTTTTATCAAAGTCTTTATCAAAGAACTATCTTTTTAGTTTCTATAATCTATATCCTATGATACGCTGAAAAGAAGCTGTCCATAGCTTGGGAATGGCCAGTCATTCTGTGATGTAAGCATTTCTGCCTCATCAACAAAAGCTCTAAGAGAATCCATCTTTGGAAGGAGGGTATCTCTTACATACTCTGATGATTTGAAGATATCTGGCTGTTCCTTCAATGTTGCTATAGCACCTTCAAGTTCAACAACAGCATCTAATATTCCATCTGTAATCTCTGATAATCTCTCGATTGTTGAAACCTCATAATTGCATTTTACTTTATCACTTACCTGTCTGATAAGAGATGTTGTTTCTGCGAGTCTGAAGAGGTATCTCTCGATTGCTGGAAGGTAATTCTTACGAACCATATCTACCATAGTGATAGCTTCGATATTTACAGTCTTTACATAGTTCTCAAGCATAATCTCACATCTTGACTGAAGCTCTGCTTCTGTAAATACTTTGTGAGACATAAGCATTTTCTTATTCTTTTCATCCAGGAGGTGAGGCATAGCATCTGCTGTTGTCTTAAGGTTTGAAAGCCCTCTAACTTCTGTAGCTTCCTTAACCCACTCTTCACCATAACCATTTCCGTCGAAGAGAATTCTCTGATGCTCTGTGATAACTCTCTTAATAAGTGCATGAAGATCATCTTCGAAGTTCTGTGAATTCTCAAGCTCATCTGCGTACTGCTTTAA
>CAMNGU010000119.1 GCA_946538525.1 uncultured Lachnospiraceae bacterium | reverse complement strand
TTTTTATATTATTTCTAGTTTTTTAATCTTTGTTTGTCGTCATACATTTCTTTATTGTATAGAGTCTTTGCATATTCCTTATCCTCAGGATAAACACATCCATCAATACTTTCCAAAGCCTCTCTAAAGAAATCTTTTCCCTGGGCTGAAGCATTGATGCTCTTATAGCTCTGGCTCTGAGAAAATGTCAAATATTCCCCTGATGCAATTTCAATATAGAATATAGCTTCATAATCTTCCGCCATAGCAGAGGCAATATGATCACGAACCTCTTTATCTTTCTTTTCACCAGACAGAACAAAGGAATTAACAAGACATAAGCCAATCATAAGACCGATTCACCCACGCTCCATAGAGCATTACAGTACAACGATATTTTCCCTTATCAAGAGAATTTGTGTCCTCCATATTTTTTTTATGAAGATACATCTCAAAATATACGCTTATTATACAATAAATCTCTCTATTTGAGTTAAAAAATGAGTTTTAAATTGAGTTTTAAAATCTCAAGTATTCCTGATTTTTCTTCCCAAACGCTCAAACATCTCCATATCGCTCTTAATTGTAGAGCCTGATGTAGTCAGCATATTTCCAGTTATTGTTGCACTGGCACCACCAAGAAATGCCTTCTCTCCATCATTTTCGATCAGACTTCTTCCCGCAGCAAGTCTAATGTCAGCTTCAGGATTTATAAATCTAAAAATCGCTACAGTTCGCAGTATTTCTTCTTCTGTAAGCTGTGATAAATTTTCAAGGGCAGTACCTTTTATCGGAATCAATGCGTTAATAGGAATCGACTTAATCTCCAGCTCCTTTAGATCAAATGCCATCTCTATACGGTCATCCATATTTTCGCCCATTCCAATAATACCGCCGGAACAAACCTCCAAGCCCGCATCTTTCGCTCTTTTTATATTTGCAATCTTATCGTCAAATGAATGAGAAGTGCAGATTTGAGGAAAATATCCTCTGGATGTTTCTATGTTACTGTGGTACCTTCTAACTCCAACTGAGTACAGCCTATCAAACTGCTCCTGAGTCAGGAATCCCAAAGATGCGCAAAGGGAAATGTTCAGCTCCTTAACCAGCCTCTCATATATCTTAATCAGCTCTTCGAATTCACTTTCTGTTGGGCTCTTTCCAGAGTTTACTATAGCAAATCTTTGAACACCTTCTAATTCATTTGAATGGGCCTCGTTATAAATAGTTTCATAATCCAGAAGCTTATGAACTGCACACTGTGTATGATTGAATGCAGATTGTGCACAGAATTTACAATTCTCACCACAATTTCCGCTTTTTCCAGCTATGATGGAACATAGATCTACAAAGTTTCCTTTAAAATGTTCTCTCAGCATATCTGCAGCATCAAGAAGTTCATCTATATCACAGGTTTTTAATTGTTGAATAATATCCTTATCTTCTCTATTTATTCTATAGCCGTCTTTAATTCTCTCAGCATTTTCTAATACAGTCACCTTTTTTCTCCTTTTGTATATGAATATAAATACTGTTTTTGAATTCATCGTCTGAATTGTCAACCAATTATAATTCCCCGGTTGACATCGGCTCATTATAATACAATGTACCAAGATTGTAAAGAAATTAAAGCTACAAAAAAGCACCACAAGTCTTTCACTCATGATGCCTTCTATAGTCTTCTATGCTCCAGCAGCAAACATATTATATATCTTTTTCTTCTGACCCCTTCGATTTTCTCAAAAATAGCATTTTCGAGAAGGTCAGACATAAATAATAGTTACAATATAATCGTGCATATCTTTGGTAAATCTTTAGCATATCTTCAGTATATATTTAGCAGATTTTCAGTATATATTTCACATGTCAATGATATAACTTAATAGTAAATGTGGTCCCTTCATTCACTTTACTCTCTACCTCGATAGTACCAGCATGCTGATTTATTATCTGCTTGGCCATAGCAAGGCCAATTCCAACGCTATTCTTGGAAGTATTATCTGCTTTATAAAATCTCTCGAATATATGCGGCAGATGTTCTTTTGCTATTCCCTTTCCGTTATCGGCTATTTTAATACAGGTAAATATATTGTTATCGGAAGAATCAACCCTGACATAACCGCCTGATGCAGTATGTTCTATGGAGTTCTTTATAATATTTGTAAGTGCCTCTCTAAGCCAGTGTTTATCTCCTGTTAATTCAAGTCCGGCAGGAGTATTTACTTTAAGTTCAACTTCCGACGCTTCCGCCATAACCTCAAGGCTACCCTCTATCTCCAACATCATATCTGAAAGCGAAATTTTGTCAGATTTCATTTCTAGAACTCCAGCTTCAAGTTGTGAGAGCGTCAGTAGATTCTTTATAAGCCATGTCATCTTTCCAACTTGAGAATCTATCTTGCCCGCATACTCCAAACGCTGTTCCTCGGTCACCTCCGAATTCATCAAAAGCTCTGTCATAAGGGAAATAGCTGTAAGCGGAGTCTTGAACTGATGAGATATATCTGACATCATATCCGACATATACTTCTTCTGTTTATGTTCAGAGGAATATTCCTCCTTTAGAATTGTAACTACTTTATATATCTCGCTCTGCAGGATACCCATACGGCCTTCAGTTATCTCATTCATTCCTGGAAGTTCCGCAAAGTCCTGAACTTTCGTTAGATAATCTATAAGTTCCTGTATCTTTTTTTCCTGCTGTCTTTTTTGTATTAAAATGTAAATGATCAGTCCCACAATAATTACCATAAGGACGACTATTACTATATATTCCATATTATTCCTAAGCCCTACTCCATTCAACAGTCTAATCCATTCGATAGCCCACACCACGCACTGTTTCTATCACCGGTTTATCTCCAGGTTCTTCCAACTTCTTCCTGAGACGTCTAACATAAACTGTCAATGTATTATCATTTACAAAATCCCCTGCACTGTCCCACATTGCAGTCAGTATCTGCTGGCGTGTAAGAAGCTGTCCCCTGCTCTTTATAAAGGTAAGCAGTAGGCGGTATTCCACTGCAGAAAGGAATATTTCTTCACCATTACGGAAAACCTTTCCGCTCATTATATCAACCTGATTATTTCCAACTTTTACGACTTCATTTTTATTTTGCTCGGCACCTGACCTTCTAAGTATCGCCTTAATTCTGGCCAGAAGTTCTCTGATACGAAATGGCTTTGCTATATAGTCATCTGCTCCTTGCTCAAAGGCGAGCACTGTATGTATCTCATCATCACAGGCAGTCAAAAAGATAACCGGCACATCCGACTTACTTCTTATGGCCTTACATACCTGGAAACCATCTCCATCTGGCAAATTGACATCAAGAAGGCACACATCATAGTGTGCCTCCGAATCTATTTCTTTTATAGAATCCGCTACATTGTCGAAGGAAGTCACTTCATAGCCTTCCTGATTAAGAGCTATGGTGAGACCTTCTACGATTATTGAATCATCCTCAACTATAAATACTTTCATTTATTTCCCTTGATTTTCAACAAATAGATAATATGAAAAACATACTGCAAACAGTTCTTTTCAATTATATCTCATAAACCGCGAATAGTAACTATTCCTTACACATTATAAGTCATAAGTACCAAAAGTCAAAACGCGTTACTGCATATCAGTTCTCACTTCATCAATCAAAGTATTTTTACTATCCTTATAGCTAAACGCTGTAAAGAGCGAGAGTGAGATAACGCTGGTCAAAATAATTATAACCATTATCCATACTGGAAGCGTAAAGCTCATCCTTCCAAATCTGCTATTCAGAATAAGGCGAATTGCTACTACAAAAGCTCCTGTTATGAGTCCTGAATAAATGATTGACTTTACCATTAAGCGAACATTCTCCAGAAGAAGCATTTTACTCTTCTGAGCCTTAGTCATTCCCATAGACTGAAGAACCGAAAGCTCCTGATGTCTTGAGAGTCTTCTACCCATGACTGAATTATAAAGGTTCAGCATACAGATCAGCGCGATAAGTAATGTAAAGCATACAGCTACGATATTTATAATCTTAGTTATAGCAGTTTTGAAATCAGTAAGTCCAGTTGCTATAGATGCTGATCTTAAAGCTTTATTATCAAATTCATCCTTTATCTGAGACAGCTTTCTAACAAGCTTTGAATCATTGGTATTTACACTGAAAAGAATCTGTCTTATTCCCATACCACTTGCATTCTCTGGAGTAAGACTTCTTATATATTCTCTTGTAGTTTCAGAAGTAATAATCCAGGCAGCACATCCCTTAAGAGTATAATATTCCTCTATATCCGATGCATCTATATAACCCGCAAAGGTAACTGGTATATCAATCTCATTAACCTCTTCCTTCTCTATATCATAATCACCATACATCAAATTTATCTCATCACCGACTTTATAGTTAAATGGTTTCTTTACCTCATAAGATGTAAAGTCAGGTTGCAGAGCTCCTTCAAAGGCAAACTCATATTCTTCTGTTGAAAGAAACACCTTATCATATATGAGGACTGGATTCTCTCCTGATACATCCACTCCAGCTTTCTTAGCCACTTCTGCAAACTCATCATCTGAAAGAGTTATAATATTCACTTCAGGATTTGACCATACTTCCGCTGGTTCAAGATAGTTTTCTACAACAATCTGGGGCTTTTCCCCTGGATAATACAGATCTAATATAGTATTCATATCATTTCTATACTCTTCAGTATAATCTGAAAGAGCGATATTATATGGGGCGAATTCAATATTCATTTCAATAAAGTCTGACACTTCATCAGAAGTTACTATATCCTCTCTTCCTGCCATATACTGTATGTCGTCATCATCAAATGAATATGAGTACTCATAGCCATCATATTTTTTTCCTAATGCTATGTCCTCCCCATCTGCCTTAGACTTAACAACATCAGTAAAGCTTCTGACTGCAAATGCAGTAATCAATGTAAGTGATATAAATACTGTAATACTTCTAATAATACCCCTGGTAGAATGTCTGTTTCTACTGATTGAAGCCGCTGAAAGAAGTCTCTCTGGACGTCCCTTCATCATAAGATCAAAGTTTGTCTTAACCCCGCTCTTCTTTGCTTTAACGCCAGTATCATCATTTCCTCTGATACTCTCGATTGGTCCTACCTTACTAATCTTCATAGCAGGTATCCATGCTGATATCCAAACAGCTATAGCTGAGAAGATAATCACAAATAATATATTAAGTGGATTTATGATTAAATGATAATCAATCTCACAGCTCTTTCCTGTGATAACATTTGTCGCAATGCTTGATAAAATCTCAGAGAAATGAGGATAAAGAAGCATCATAGCACCCTTGACCACCAGAAGCCCAAGAATTATTCCGATAGGCAGTGCCATAGCAAGCAGTACAAATACTTCGTAGTATACACTCCATTTCTTCTGTCTACGAGTTGCACCAACTGAGGAAAGCATTCCGAGATAACGGCTTCTCTCCTTATACGACATACTGAATACATTATATATAAGTACCAGCGATGCCACTGAGATAAGGATTATAAAGAATCCCTGGAAGAATATCATCAGCATATTGAAGTTCGCATCAGCCCCCTTCGCCGCAAATACAAGCAGAAGATCATTTACTACTATCTGACCATTATCAACTGGAATACGAGTTCCATCCTCCAGCATAAAAGCACTTCCGTTCTCCTGTACTTCAGCTCTTTCTTCCTCTGTTCTATAACTATCTATTATTCTCGCTATCTCTCCTTCTGTATTTTCACTCGACTTAAGATCTATAGTAAATACGAGATTAATAGTCTCACCCTCTGCAACTGCTGCATCATTCTTAGTCAGTGCTGTATATCCACCCTGACCATCTGATTCATAGCTTGGTGTTTCCATGATACCTACTATAGTATATGTACCCTTAATACCTGTCGGTTCATGTATTTCCTCAAAATCATCGTTTTCCGGCCAGTATGCAAAATGTGCAGGAGCCTTTACTGTAGCACCATGTTCAACACTGAAAACATTATTACCAAATGTAATAACACCAGGAGCTTTTCCAGCTGCAATCTTCTCTTCTTCACCTTCTTTATAATAAGCATGCACATATCTATCAAATGCATCAACATCAACTGTGTCACCGACCTTAATATCTGCTCCATCCTTTATAGCTCTCTCACTTATAAGGATTTCATTTTCCTTCTTTGGAACACGACCTTCGATTACATTTATATTCATCCAGTCAAACAGTTCGCCAGAATATCCCTTTAGCTCGAGATATGGAGTCTCTATATTTGCACTCTGAGGAAAGTCCGTATATCCCAGCGGTCTGGATACCTCAAGCTTATCTATAGACTTAAGAGCTGATATTTCATCTGCCTCTTCCTTAGTTACATCATAAACCTGATAGTGCCATTTGCCCTGATCCGCTTCAACCGCGCGTCTCATGAAGTCCATCACTGTATCTTTACCAACGAAGACTGCTGTCATAAGAACAACCATCACGAGAATACCTGCAAATGTAATAATCGTGCGCTTCTTATTCTTCTTCATATATGTTTTAGTTACCTGAAATATAATCTTCTTATTCTTCATAATTTTGTCCTGCTATTTTACCTATCTCATAAACCATGAATAGTAACAACCTACACTATCTTTCTAACCTGTTCATTCTTAATGATGCGACCATCTTCGATGCTGATCACTCTGTCTGCCTGCATCGCAAGACCTTCATCGTGAGTTATAAGAATCAATGTCTGCTTATTAACTCTGTTAGATTCTTTAAGAAGCTCGATTATCTCTTCTCCCGTCTTCCTGTCCAGATTTCCAGTAGGCTCATCTGCCAGAAGAATTGCTGGATGACTGTAAAGCGCTCTTCCTATGGAAACTCGCTGCTGTTGTCCACCTGATAACTGATTTGGAAGATTATTTCTTCTATCTGTAAGTCCCAGGTGTTCAACTACACTATCAAGTCTTTCTTTATCAAGAGCTCTTCCATCTAAGAGATGTGGAAGCGCTATATTTTCATCTATATTTAAAACTGGCATCAGGTTGTAGAACTGATATACAAGTCCAATCTGTCTTCTTCTGAAGATTGCCAGCTTATCTTCATTTAAGCTGTGGATATCTGTACCATCGATATATACCTTTCCTTCTGTTGGCTTATCCACTCCACCAAGTATATGTAGCAGAGTTGACTTACCGCTTCCTGAAGGACCGATGATAGATACAAACTCCCCCTTCTCAACTGAGAAGCTCACATTATCCAGAGCTCTTACCTCTGTATCTCCTGAACCATATATTTTTGAAACGCCTTCACATTTTAAGATTTCCATTACTATGTCCTTTCATATCAGAATCATCAGGGATTCTTTTTCATTTACATTTAAAACTCATTTCTAAGAGGTTATCTCCCCTTCACAGTTATTAATATATCACACAAATATGACACAGTGGTGACTCTCAAAGTGACAGTTTAGTCACATAAAAATACCACGAGCCTTAACCCGTGGTATATAAACTATTAATATGACATAAGTGTCAAAAGTCAAAATGCGTTCCTGCTTGCAGGAAAAGCA
>CAMNGU010000118.1 GCA_946538525.1 uncultured Lachnospiraceae bacterium | reverse complement strand
TTCTATGTTATTTACTACCTTAAGGGCTATGTCCAATCCAGATTTAGTACCTGCCGACAGATCCTTCTGAGACTGATCACCAGTTATAATTGCTTTAGATCCAAAACCTATTCTTGTAAGGAACATTTTCATCTGTGACTCTGTTGTATTCTGAGCTTCATCAAGAACAATAAATGCGTTATCAAGAGTTCGGCCTCTCATATAAGCAAGAGGTGCAACTTCAATAAGTCCTTTTTCCATATTTTTCTGGAAAGACTCAGCCCCCATTATCTCATATAATGCATCGTACAAAGGTCTAAGATAAGGATCAATCTTACTTTGAAGATCACCAGGAAGAAATCCAAGCTTCTCTCCAGCCTCAATAGCAGGTCTGGTAAGGATAATCCTTTCCACATCTCCCTTCTTGAAGGCAGTAATAGCCTTAGCCATAGCAAGATAAGTCTTACCTGTACCAGCAGGACCACATCCAAATATGATCATATTGTTGTCTATAGCTTCACAGTATTTCTTCTGTCCAAAGGTTTTTGGTCTGATTGGGCGACCGGCCAGTGTATGACATATAAGCTCATCATCTGCTTCAAGATCGCTTACTTTACCTCCTTCGCCACTGTTTACAATACTGATTGCATAGTCAACATTTTGATCAGTGATATCATTTCCTTTTTTACATATCACATATAAATCATTAATGACACTTTCAGCCTTTTCAACCTGAGAATCATCCCCCTCAATGGTTAAAACATCTCCTCGATAAATGTAGCTAATATTAAATGCTTTTTCAATCTTTCGGATATTTTTATCGTATTCTCCAAAGATTAGCTGAATGCTTCTTTCATCGATTTTTATAATTCTTTTATTAAATCCCATTCAAATACCTCAAAACAAATAAATGATACTAAAATATATCATCAAAATAACATAAATTAATGTCATAAAAAACGCCACATTCTATAGTTACTAGCTTAACTAGTCTTCCAGAATGTGGCGAATTAATCTTATAATAAATATAACTTATTTATACTTACGCTTTCTAGCAGCCTCAGATTTCTTCTTACGCTTTACTGATGGCTTCTCATAATGCTCTCTCTTACGAATCTCCTGCTGGATTCCAGCTTTCTGACAGTTTCTCTTGAATCTGCGAAGAGCGCTATCGAGTGTTTCATTTTCTTTAACTACAACGCTTGACATCTTTACCTACCCTCCCTTCGTCTAGGGAATTTTCTAACATGTATTACATAACACGCGTTAAGTATTATAACACAACAGAAAATCTTGTCAAGATTTTTTCTATTATCTATTATCCTATCTGCTTCTTAACTTCTTCTACACCAGCATTAAGAGCATCCTGAATCTTAGACGCGTCCTTTCCTCCAGCCTGAGCCATGTTAGGACGACCGCCACCGCCGCCTCCAACAATTGGAGCAATAGCTTTAATAATATTTCCAGCATGTACACCAGATGAAACAGCCTCATCTGAAGCCATAACTATAAGACTTACCTTTCCACCCATATCAGAAGCCATAATAACAACAGCATTTCCAAGCTTAGCCTTATAATCATCACCAAGTGTTCTTAGTGCGTTAGGATCTACTCCCTGTACAGCCATAGGAAGAACCTTAACACCATTTATTTCAACAACAGCATCTTCAGCTGATGACGCTGCAGCTTTAGCCATCTTAGACTTGAGACTTTCATTCTCTGACTGAAGAGCCTTTATCTCATCCATAAGAGACTTAATCTTGTCACATAACTTAGAAGGCTCTGTCTTTGCCAGTTTAGCAGCCTCGAGAAGTCTCGCTTCAACATCAGCATAGTAAGCAGCTGCCTCTTCAGAAGTAAGCGCTTCAATACGCCTTACACCTGCAGCAATTCCAGTTTCACTTAAAATCTTAAATGTTCCAATTGCACCTGTATTGGCAACATGTGTACCACCACAAAGCTCTATTGAGAAGTCACCCATATTTACAACTCTAACTTCTTCACCATACTTCTCGCCAAAGAGAGCCATCGCACCAGTCTTTTTAGCATCTTCAAGTGACATCACTTTAGTCTCAACAGATAAGTTTTCACTTATTACTTTATTTACAATAGCCTCAACCTGCTTGATTTCATTTGGAGTCATAGCCTGGTTATGACTAAAGTCAAATCTTAGTCTTCCTTCCTCTACAAGAGAACCAGCCTGCTCTACATGATCACCAAGAACAGTTTTAAGAGCCTTCTGAAGGAGGTGTGTAGCTGAATGGTTTTTACAGATACGAGCTCTCTTCTCATCATCAACCAAAAGCTTAACTGTTTCACCCTTCTTAAACTCACCATTTCTCACATAACCCATATGAGCAACTTTCTTGCCAGCTACATGAACAGTATCTGTAACTACAAATTTTGCAGAACCACAGGAGATGAAACCTTTATCACCAACCTGTCCTCCCATAGTAGCATAGAAAGGAGTCTTTTCTACTATAATTGTACCCTGTTCACCCTCAGAAAGTGTATCCACAAGGCCATTTTCATTGGCAAGAGCAACAACTGCGCTCTCTCCTTCAAGATCTGTATATCCAATAAATTCAGTGTCTTTTTCATCTCTGATAGCTTCAAAAACATTTGCATCAGTAGAAAGTTTAGCAGAGAAATTTTGATTTTCTCTAGCTTTCTGCTTTGCAGCTTCCATAGCTTTATCAAATCCCGCCTCATCAACAGAAAGACCTTCTTCAGCAGCCATTTCCACTGTAAGTTCAATTGGGAATCCAAATGTATCATAGAGGTAGAATGCAGAATCACCATCAATAGAACCTGCTGACTTCTTTTCATCAAGAATCTTCTTGAATTCCTTCATACCATTTTCAAGAGTACTTTCAAAACGAACAATTTCCTTATCAAGTTCTGACAGAATGAAATCCTCATTCTTTACAAGAAGCGGATAGCTATCATCATATACTTCCTCAATATAAATTTTAGCAATATCAAGAAGATTTGCCTTCTTAAGTCCAAGAGTACGGCCATGACGAACAGCTCTTCTTATTAATCTTCTAAGAACATATCCAGCACCAACATTTGATGGAAGAAGCTTAGCTGGATCACCAATAAGCATTACACTTGTTCTCATATGATCAGCAAGGATTCTCATAGACTTTGTAAGAGCTTCATCCTTCTCATATTCTGTTCCTGCATTTTTCTCAATATATGCAATTACAGATGAGAAAAGATCTGTTCTATATACATCCTTTGTTCCATTTAAGAACGCAAGGTTTCTCTCAAGTCCCCAACCAGTATCCACATTCTTTTGTTTAAGTGGTGTAAGATGGCCATCCTGATGTTTTTCATACTGCATGAAAACATCATTTCCAAGCTCAGTATACTTACCACAATCACATCCAGGGCCACAGTCAGGACCACAATCAGGAACATCAGCAATGTAAAACATTTCACTATCAGGACCACAAGGACCATATTCAAGTCCCCACCAGTTATCATCAGCGCCAAGATAATAGATATTTTCAGGCTTAAATCCTGAAGCTATTCTATACTGAGCACCCTCTTCATCTCTAGGTGCATTTTCATCTCCAGCAAATACAGTTGATGCAAGATGATCAGGATCAAAACCAAATACCTGAGTAAGAAGCTCGAAGCTCCATTTACATCTCTCTTCTTTGAAATAATCTCCAAGACTCCAGCTACCCATCATTTCGAAGAAGGTAACATGGCTCTTATCTCCAACTGAATCGATATCATTTGTACGAACACACCCCTGTACATTGCAAAGTCTAGTGCCCATTGGATGCTTCTCCCCCAAAAGGTAAGGCATAAGAGGCTGCATACCTGCTACATTAAAGAGAACACCAGTAGAACCGTCAGATACCAGTGATACCGCACCAACATCCACATGCCCTCTTTCTTTATAGAATTCAATCCAGGTTTTTCTAAGTTCCTTTGAAGTAAATTGTTTCATTTTTTAGCTCCTATCTATATGCTCCTAAATTTATTTAAATTAGATATTTAAGTTCAAGATATGACTCTATTCGCGTCTTGCCAGTTCATCCATTATCTCGCCCCAGGTCACTCCCTTTTCTGCCATAAGTACCATAGCATGATAAAGGAAATCAGCAATCTCATATTTAATCTCTTTATCATCAGGATTCTTTGCAGCGATAACAATTTCTGTACACTCTTCTCCAACCTTCTTAAGTATCTTATCGATACCACTGTCGAAGAGATAATTTGTATAGCTGCCTTCCTTAGGATTAGCCTTTCTATCAGCTATTACATCATATACATCCTGAAGAACATTAAATGAAGCTTTATCCCCATCAGTCCCGCCTTCAGTAAGCGGTGTAAAGAAACAGGTTGGATTTCCTGTATGACAGGCTGGACCAGTTTGATCAACTTTCGCCAGGATTGTATCTTTGTCACAGTCAATGATGAGATTAACCATCTTTTGGAAATGACCCGACTCCTCACCTTTAGTCCAAAGCTTCTGACGAGAACGGCTCCAGTATGTCATAAGGCCCGTCTCAAGAGTTTTGTTATATGACTCTTCATTCATGTAAGCCATCATCAGAACATCACCGGTTCTATAGTCCTGAGCAATACAAGGAATAAGCCCATCACTATTCAACTTAAACTTTGAAAACGGAATAGTCTCAAACTCAGCAGCTCCAGACTTAATATTATTTTTCTTGATAAATGCCTCTAGATCAGCTGCGTTATCAAATACTTTCTCTGGAAATCTTTCCTTTGAATAAGTACAGGTTTTATATAATGATGAATCGTACATCTCATGTTCAAGATCGAATAAAACAAATTTAACTCCGCTATATAAAAGATGTTTAACATCATCAAATTTTAAATTTGGAAATGATACTACAGCAATATCTGCAGGCCGAGAATCATTCTTAGTAGCATTTTCGTTTTCAGCCACCTGGTTAGGATCCTCATTTATATAAATGATTGAAAATCCATCTAAATTAAAGTCCATATTATAGTGCCCCCTTTGTTGAGAGAAGTCCGCCATCTAATCTTGAATCATAGCTTGTAGCTATATCAAGTGCATTTGCAAATGCTTTAAATGAAGCTTCAATTATGTGATGATTATTAGCTCCATCCAATTGTTTTATGTGGAGATTCATTTCAGCTGCGTAACTTACAGCATAAAAGAATTCCTTAGTCATCTCAGTATCAAAGTTACCAACTTTAGGAACTGTAAGGTTTAAATCGAAGTTAAGATATGGTCTTCCAGATAAATCTATGGCACATAGAACAAGGGTCTCATCCATAGGCATAACAAATGAACCGTATCTCTTTATTCCTGCCTTATCCCCAACAGCTTCTTTAATAGCTTTTCCAAGAACTATACCAGTATCTTCTATGGTATGATGAGAATCCACCTCAAGATCCCCCTTCACAACACAGCTCATATCAAAGAAACCATGTTTTGCGAAGCTCTTTAACATATGATCAAAGAAACCAATTCCAGTATCAACAGTACTTACGCCAGTACCATCTAGATTAAAGGATAGTTTAATGTCTGTTTCTGCTGTTTTTCTTTCTATATGCGCTTTTCTGTCCATATATTTCCTCCGTCAAATTTTTATAATCTTATTAAAGATTTACAAGTCCAATCAAGATTTAAATTATTTAAATCTAACAGCGATTGAATTAGCGTGAGCTGTAAGGCCCTCTGCTTTAGCAAATTTCTCAATATCAGTATGAACTGCTTTAAGTGCATCTTCTGAATAACAAATGATACTAGATTTCTTAATGAAGTCATCAACACCAAGTGGAGAAAAGAATCTTGCTGTACCATTTGTAGGAAGTACATGGTTTGGACCAGCAAAATAATCCCCCAGAGGTTCAGAAGAATACTCGCCAAGGAATATTGCACCCGCATTCTTTACATGTGTCATTGTCTCCCAAGGATTTGCTGTTAAAATCTCTAAATGCTCTGGTGCAATCTCATTAGTAGCATCAATTGCATCAGCCATATTACCAGCAACAAATATATTTCCAAAGTTATCAAGAGATTTCTGGATTATCTCTTTTCTTGAAAGTTCTGCAGTAAATTTATCTACCCACTCTGAAACTTCATTTGCAAGCTTTTCGCTTGTTGTTACAAGAGTTGCTGAAGCAAGTTCATCATGCTCAGCTTGTGAAAGAAGATCTGCAGCTACATACTCAGCAGTTGCTGTTTCATCAGCAAGAACAAGGATCTCACTTGGACCTGCGATAGAATCAATACTTACATGTCCATAAACAAGCCTCTTAGCTATAGCAACAAAAATATTTCCAGGACCTACAATCTTATCAACCTTTGGAATACTTTCTGTTCCATAAGCAAGAGCAGCTATAGCCTGAGCACCACCAACCTTATAAATATCAGAAACACCAGCTTCTTTAGCAGCCACAAGAGTTGTAGGATATACTTTTCCTTCTGCATTACATGGAGTTGTCATGATTATTCTTTCTACGCCAGCCACTTTAGCCGGAAGAACATTCATAAGAACAGTTGAAGGATATGCAGCCTTTCCACCAGGTACATAAACACCAGCTGACTCTATTGGTGTTACTCTCTGCCCAAGAACCGAACCATTTTCATAAGTATTTATCCAACTGTTTCTCTTCTGTAATTCATGGAAATCCTTGATATTCTTAATAGCTTTTCTTATAACATCAATAAGGTCTCCATCAACAAGGCCATAAGCTTCTTCAATCTCAGCATCTGTAACCTTTACATTTGAAGCATTAATGTCAGCCTTATCAAATTTCTTTGTATATTCAAACAGAGCTGAGTCTCCGTTGTCATGTATATTCTTAATGATTTCTTTTACCACTAACTCCTGCTCGCCGTAGTCATCAGTAGTTCTTTTAAGAAGATCAGTCATTAATTTGTTCTTTGTTTCATTTGTAAGCTTTACTATTCTCATATCCATGTCCCTCTTTATATTCGTTAAGTTTATATATTATAGAATGTATTATAGAACACCTTTTAAATCCGCCAGTAGTTTATTTATCCTCTCGTGCTCCATTCGAAGGCTAACCTGATTTACAACAATTCTTGCTGAAAGATCAGTTATCTCTTCTAATACCTCCAAACCATTTTCTTTAAGAGTAGAACCTGTCTCAACTATATCTACAATAACTTCAGATAATCCAACTATTGGAGCAAGCTCTACAGAACCATTAAGCTTAATAATCTCAACAGTCTGATTCTTCTTATCTTTAAAATAATTTTTTGCAATATTAGGATATTTACTTGCAACTCTAATAATTTCATTTCTTTTAAGAAGCTCCTTAGCTGAAGCAGGACCACATACACACATTCTGCACTTGCCGAATCCCAGGTCCATAACTTCGTAAAGGTTTCTACCTTCCTCAAGAAGTGTATCTCTTCCTACAACACCAATATCTGCAACCCCATATTCTACATAAGTTGGCACATCACTTGGTTTTGATAAGAAAAATCTCACGCCCAATTCATCATTCTGGAAGATAAGTTTCCTGGTCTTTGGATCATTTATCTCCTCACATGTTATTCCAATTTTCTCCAGCAATTTCAAAGTTTCCTTTGCCAGTCGACCCTTTGCCAGAGCAAATGTAAGATATCTCATAATTCCTCCATATAGTAGTCAATATT
>CAMNGU010000117.1 GCA_946538525.1 uncultured Lachnospiraceae bacterium | reverse complement strand
ACCTTGAAAAGTGAAGGCTCCTGATTTGGATCATATGAACCGATCTCATCGATAACCTTTCCATCTCTAGCTGTTCTTGAATCTGCAACTACTACTCTGTAGATAGGATGCTTCTTGTAACCAATTCTTCTTAATCTGATTTTTACTGCCATTTTTATATTTCCTCCATATATTAAATATATTATTTTTTAGCCTTTAGGCTTGTTAACTTATTTAGAAACTAAATGGGAATCTCATGCCGCCTCTTCTGCGCTTCTTACTTCCCTTTCCACCCATCATATTGTTCATCTGTTTCATCATTTTCCTGGACTGTTCAAACTGCTTCATAAATCTATTAACTTCAGCTATATCAAGTCCACAGCCTCTTGCAATTCTATTCTTACGGCTAACATTTATGATGTCTGGATTTTCTCTTTCTTCCATAGTCATGGACTGAATAATTGCTTTAGGTTTATCTAAAGCATTATCATCAATCTCTATATTTCCAAGTTTTTGACTCATTCCTGGAATCATACTCATAATGTCAGACATGCTGCCCATCTTCTGAACCTGTTCCATCTGCTCCAGGAAATCATTTAGGTTAAACTCATTTTTACGAAGTCTTTCCTGCATTTCTGCAGCCTGTTCTTCGTCTATAGCAGCCTGTGCCTTTTCAATAAGTGACTCCACATCACCCATTCCAAGAATTCGGCTAGCCATACGGTCTGGATAGAAAGGCTCAAGATCTGTAAGCTTTTCGCCCATACCGGCATACATTATAGGCTTTCCGGTTACAGCTCTGATTGAAAGAGCTGCACCACCTCTTGTATCACCATCCAGCTTTGTAAGAACAACACCATCAACACCAATCTCATCATTGAAGGTCTTTGCTACATTAACTGCATCCTGACCTGTCATCGCATCAACTGTGAGCAGTGTATATGTTACAGGAATATTTGCCTTAACTTCCTTAAGCTCATCCATCATATCCGTATCTATATGCAGACGACCTGCTGTATCAACGAAAATGAGATTCATATTCTTTTCTTTAGCATATTTAAGAGCTTCAGTAACTATCTCAACAGGCTTATGATCTGTACCCATTTCGAATACTGGAACACCAACTTTCTCTCCATTAACCTTTAACTGGTCAATAGCGGCTGGTCTATATATATCACAAGCTACTAGAAGTGGTTTCTTACCTTTATTCTTGAACTGTCCAGCAAGTTTTGCAATAGTGGTAGTTTTACCAGCACCCTGAAGACCGCACATCATCACTATAGTCTGCTCATTGCTAGGAAGAAGCTTCATCTCAACAACTTCCTCACCCATAAGCTGAACCAGCTCATCTTTAACAATCTTAATAACCATCTGACCAGGATTAAGTCCCTTCATAACATCCTCGCCAATGGCTTTTTCAGTTACTGTATTAACAAAGCTTTTAACTACTTTGAAATTTACATCAGCTTCAAGAAGGGCTCTCTTAACCTCTTTCATAGCCTCCTTGACATCATTTTCATCAAGCAGACCTTTGGATCTAAGCTTCTTGAACACATTTTGCATCTTATCGCTTAAGCTATCAAATGCCATCTATCTTCTCCAATTAGAATATTTATAATTCTTCAAATATCTGAGTGGACATATCATATATTCCACTTATATCTTTTAACAGTTTTCTTTTTGTTTTATCATCTATAACAGACGCTTCGACTGAACTATTCATGTCAGAAACGGCCTTTGAAAGTTTCTCCATCTTATCCTTTGCATTTGTGAATCTTTCAAGAAGCCCAAGCTTTAATTCATAATTCTCCAACTTCTTATTGATTCTTCTTACCAGATCAAATGCAGCCTGTCTGGAACAATCAAATTCTTCTGCCAATTCAGAATAACTCATATCATCAAACACAGCCGCTGAAAAAACAGCTTTTTGATGCTCATTTAAAAGTTCACCATAGAAATCATATAACAGTGATTGTCGAAGTCTTTCATCCATTTGTATACACCGTTTTATTATTAATTTCGTTTATTATGTATTTCAGTAAATCCAGTAAATTATAGTAAATTTTGTTAATTAATTTGAATCACTTTAAAATACGATAAATTACAATAAATTACAGCTTTAGTATAATAACAAATGTATATCTTGCTGTCAAGTGTTTTTACTTGATATGTTTTTTCTTTTTTGTGCCAGCTGAAATATAATTCTTTACATGAGCGCTTCTTTTCTTTGCAGATTTAGAAGCTTTCTGAACTACTTTATTTACTAAAGCATCAATTCCAAGAGTATTCTGTGGCTTATCCCAGATTGTATAATCTCTTTCAAATAGCTGTTCGATCACATCAGCCTTTATAGTTGGCTCACCAGCAGTTTCTATAAGGCGTTTATATATATCTATCCTCTTCCAGTTAGCCAGCTTAGGCAGTCCTTCTTTAAGCTGAATATTTAGAAGCTCATTTCTCCATAGCATGTCCAGTTGATTTCTCAGCTTTACTTTAGGACAAATCTCAGCATCACGGTCAACGATTACATTTTCTTGATTCACCACAATAATGCCCCAGTAATCAGGAATGTGTTCAGCCACATGAATATGACTCTCCCCAACTACCACATAGCATTTATCAAAGAACTGATCATAATTCTTAACCTGAGTTTTTAAACGGGTATAAGAATCGCTATCCGACTTAATCTCAAAACCGATTATGCCGCCATCAACTATAGCCATCACATCAGCTCTGGACCGTTTTATTACTTTTTCTTCTATAACACGAACTTTTCCATACCTTGCATCAAGGTAATCAAAAAGCGGTTCTCTAATATCTTTATCCAGCATTAGTATATTCTCATTAATAAACAAAAATAAATATAGGGAGCTTAATAAGCTCCCTAAAATATCACAATCAAGTTATACTCAAATCATTCATTAATCAACAATATAAGGCTTAATAGCTTCCATAATCTTGTCTTCATCCTGATCAGCATAAATATTTAACTGAATAGGTACTGAAAGATCAAGACTGAATATACCCATTATTGATTTAGCATCGATAACATATCTACCAGAAACAAGGTCAAATTCTGCCTTGAATGCACTAATATCATTTACAAAAGATTTAACTTTTTCCATAGAATTTAGAGATACTTTAACTTCAGTCATTGCTATACCCTCCGTAGTTTACAGATATTTTTATTATGCTATAATAATAAAAGTTATGTCTAAAAAAGTCAATCATAAAAGAAAAGGTTTTTATAAATGTCGACAAATTTAATTTCAAAAAAATTCTCAAATTTAGAAAATAAAAAAATATATATTTACACTCTTGGATGCAAAGTGAATCAATACGAATCCGATGCCATGACACAAGAACTTATTTCTTATGGCTGTACCAGCGTACCAGAGGATCAGGCTGCAGACATCTATATCATCAATACATGTTCTGTTACCAACATGGCTGATAAAAAATCCCGTCAGATGATAAATCGAATGCGAAGAAAGAATTCTGATGCTATTATCGCCGCAACTGGATGTTATGTTCAAGCTACAGGTGATGAGCTGGTTAAAAATGGTACCGTGGACCTTATCATTGGAAACAACCGAAAAAAAGATGTGGCCAGAATTCTATCAGAATATATAGATACTAAATCTGTTTCAGATAACTATATAGATATAAACAAGGACCCTGACTTCGAAAACTTAAGTATCACTCTTCCAGAGAATCATACTAGAGCTTACATTAAGATTCAGGATGGCTGTAATAATTTCTGCACTTACTGCATAATCCCATATGTTAGAGGAAGGATCAGAAGCAAGAAATTTGACGATATCATAAATGAAGCTAATACTCTTGCAAAAAACGGAGTTAAGGAACTTATCCTTACAGGTATAAATGTATCCAGCTATTCCGATATTTCTTATGAAGAGGAAAAGAAACTTGAAGATATTATATCTGAGATCAATAATATCAAAGGAATCGAAAGAATTCGTATGAGTTCTGTAGAACCACGAGTTATAACAGACAAATTTCTTGAAACAGTTAAAAATTCAGATAAGTTCTGTCCTCATTTCCATCTTTCACTTCAAAGTGCATGTAATAATACACTTAAAGCAATGAATAGAAAATATACCATCGAGGAATATAAGGACACCTGCAAAAAACTAAGAGAAACATTTGATGATCCAGCTATTACTACTGATATTATTGTCGGTTTCCCTGGAGAAACTGATGAAGATTTCCAAGATACAATCAAAAATCTTACCGAGTTAGGACTTTACGAAATACATACCTTTAAATATTCCAGAAGAAAAGGTACTGTTGCTGATAAAATGAAAGATCAAATAGATGAAAAAGTTAAGAACTCCCGTAGCGACGCAGTACTTGAACTTACAGCGAAGCAGAAGAAAGTTTTCGAAAACAAGTTCATAAATAAAAGCCAAGATGTTCTAATCGAAGAAATAGTAAATATCGACGGAAAGAAATATTACCGTGGACATACAACAAGATATGTACTGGTAGATATTCCACTCTCTTCTGTTTTAGCAGAAGGTGAAGACGAAAATAAATATATAAATGAATTGATCAGTTTTACTCTGACATAAGTCATTTAAGATACTTTATAAATAGCTTAATCAATATATGAAGTCATACAGGAATAACCATTATTAAAAATCATTTCCTTTACGCAACCATCTATCAAGGTTTCAAAGTCTTGATTTTTAGTATAGGTCACTCCTTCACATAAATTTGATTCACATATATCAGATTCAAATATATCAGTTAAAGTATAGAATTTGTGATGAAGTCTATAACCTTCTAATGTTTTATGAAGAGTCAACTTTCTAGGAAAACTAAGTATACCTTTAAAGGGGCTGTAAAATACCAATCCATTTGGATCATTCATCCAACCTTTTTCTGGAGCAAAATGTATCTTAGGCCTCATACCATATCCTCACAATTCTTCGTACTTTGGTCTACGCGTTCGATTCAAAACTAAGACTGACGTCCGTAGGGGAATCCCGCCGGCAGCATAGCTGCCTTTCAGGCCGTGCTCAGACTCGAATGCCCCACCGGGGCATTCTCTCGATGCTTCGCATCTCGGTCCTCACGTTCGATTTCCCTACTATGATATAAAAAAGAAAAAACAGATACAAGCTTTCGCTCGTATCTGTTTTTTTATGTAGTCCGTAGGGGAATCGAACCCCTGTTTCCGCCGTGAGAGGGCGGCGTCTTAGCCGCTTGACCAACGGACCATATCCGCAACGAATGTTATATTAACAGACTCGCGGAATAAATGCAAGTACTTTTTTTGATTTTTTTGAATTTTTTTAAGAAAAAGCTGTAAACCAAGTAAAATAGCCGTTTCTCTATCAAAAAAATCATTTAAGCCATCTCTCTTCTGCTGTATCAACAGCTTTATCAATAAGTTCTTCTATCTTACCAACCAGTTTTTTCTCTGATTTTTCGATAGCAAACATCTTTGGCTTAGTTACAGGATGCTTATCAACGAAAATTGTACAACAATCTTCATATGGTTCTATTGAAGTTTCAAATGTACCAATTTTCTGTGAATATTCAACTATCTCCTGCTTATCCATTCCTATAACAGGTCGATATACAGGACAATCTACTGCAGCATCAATAACGCCTAGACTTTGCATAGTCTGAGATGAAACCTGACCAATGGATTCACCAGTCACTATAGCCTGACAATCATCCTTAGCTGCAAGCCTCTCAGCAATCTGGAACATAATCCTCTTCATAATTATAGTAAGCTGATCATGAGGACAATTATCATATATACAAAGCTGTATTTCTGTGAAATTTACATTATAGAACTTAATAGGTCCTGAATACTGAGCAACTATCTGTCCCAGCTTCTCAACCTTTTCAAGGGCTCTCTGAGATGTATAAGGTGGAGAATTAAAGTAAACAGCCTCCATCTCTACTCCTCTTTTAGCAATCATATATGTAGCCACAGGACTATCTATGCCTCCAGAAAGGAGTGACATGGCTTTTCCGTTTGTACCTACAGGAAGTCCACCTGGTCCTGGAATTATTCTTGAATATACAAATGCCTTTTCTCCTCTAAGCTCAACCTCAACCATAACATCTGGCTTATGTACATCTACATGAAGCCCTTCAGACTCGTAAGCTTCAAGAAGGTCATGACCTATCTCCATATCTATTTCCATAGAATTCATAGGAAAATCTTTATTAACTCTTCTAGAATGAACCTTAAAAGAGAAATTATAGCCATTAAACTTGTTATCAGCAGCATTTCCAAAGGTATCTTCAAAATGCTCTAATGCAGCTTTCTTGATTCCTTCATAAGTAAACTCTTCGGCCACCGTAACAGGACAAAGACCAACAATACCAAATATCTTAGTGAGCCTGTTAATAGCCTCATCATAGTCATAATCAGAAAGAGCTTCAATGTAAATACGGCCAAAGTCTCTCCACACCTTAAAATCACCAAGGGCCTCTAATCTATTTCTGATTCTCTTACAGAGAATATCTTCAAAAACATAACGATTCTTTCCCTTAGTACCAATCTCAGCATATCTTACCAAAAACATTTTTATATTATTCATAATTCTCCTTTTAACCCATCTAAAGCAGTACTTTAGAATACAAGTAATATATTATCCTCTGACATAATGTCTGAGTATAGGTAACATTTCCTTTATAGTATTTATAGCATATTCAACTTCTTCCATGGTATTATCTTCGCCAAAACTAAATCTAAGTGTTGATTCCAGTCTCTTCTTATCAAGCCCCATAGCTGTAAGAACAGCCGATTCCTTGCTTTTATTTGAGGAACAGGCTGAACCAGAAGAAACAAATATACCTTTATCCTCTAATGCATGAAGCATAACCTCAGCACGAACACCTACAAAGCTTATGCTGGCTATATGAGGGGCACCATTTTGAACATCCGAATTAGTATATACCTCATCAATAGATGTAAGCCCCTGAACCAGTGCATTTCGTAGGCTGGAAATATGTTGAATCTTATTATCAAAGTCATCAAATGTCTTTTCGACAGCTACACCAAGTCCTGCTATAGCTGGTACATTTTCAGTTCCAGAACGCATATTTTTCTGCTGTCCGCCACCATAAATGATCGGTCTAATAAGGATTCCTTTTTTTATATAGAGAAATCCTGAACCCTTTGGGCCATGTATCTTATGACCAGAAACCGACATAAGATCAGCCCCCATATTCTTAGGTAATGTCTCGATCTTTCCAAAAGACTGAATGGCATCCACATGAAAATAAACATTTGGATTCTTCTTCTTTACTGCCCTGCTAATTTCTGCAACAGGCATGATGGAGCCAACTTCATTATTGATATGCATGCATGAAACCAAAATAGTATCATCCCTGACTGCATCAGCAAAAGCTTCAGGAGATACTATACCTTTTTCATTACAAGGTACATATGTGACCTCGTAACCTTCTCTGATCAAAAACTGCATTACTGCTGATACAGAAGCATGCTCAACTGATGATACAACAATATGCTTGCCAGTTCTTTTCTTTGCCAGAGCAGAACCAACAATAGCCATATTATTGGACTCCGTTCCTCCAGAAGTAAATACAATCTCTTCCGGTAGACATTTAAGTATCTTACAAACTTTATTTGTAGAATTCTTCACCAAGTGCTCAGCATCAAGACCTTTAAGATGAAGCGAAGAAGGATTTCCATAATCCTCTTTCATTGTTTTTACCATTATATCTATAGCTTCATCATAAACTCTTGTT
>CAMNGU010000116.1 GCA_946538525.1 uncultured Lachnospiraceae bacterium | reverse complement strand
AACAGAAGAGATTTGAAAAAGAGAATCGGCGTTGTATGTCAGAACGTAGCTGTCTTCGATGAGCTTACAGTATACGAAAATATCGATTACTTCTGCGGACTATACATAAGAGATAAGAAAACTAGACGCCAGTACGTAGAGGACGCAATTAAGTTCGTTGATCTAAACGACTTTAGAAAGTTCTATCCTAAGAAGCTGTCAGGTGGTCTTCTAAGACGACTCAACATCGCCTGCGGAATCGCTCATAAGCCTGATCTGATAATCTTGGATGAGCCAACAGTCGCAGTTGATCCTCAGTCGAGAAACAAAATCCTCGAAGGAGTAGTCGAACTGAACAAGAAGGGTGCAACTATCATTTACACCTCCCATTACATGGAAGAGATTGAACAGATATGCTCAAAAATCCTCATTATGGATAAGGGTAAGGAGATTGCATCCGGAACCAGCGAAGAACTTAAGGGCAAGATCAAGAATACAGAAAATGTAATCGTCGATATCAGAAAACTTCCTGCTGAGCATATCGAAGCTATTAAGAAACTTAACCATGTATACGATGTTCAGTATATGAGCGATAAGCTCACCATCAAATGTAACGGTGGCAAGCATAACATTACTCACGTTATAGAGTATCTCTCAGAGAACAATGTAAACTACGAACGAATCTACTCTGAGCTGCCTACACTAAATGATGTGTTCCTGGAAATAACAGGTAAAGAACTTCGCGACAAAGATTGATGAGGATAAAAATATGTTTGGAAGAATATGTATAGCCGAGCTCAAGAAGCTCATAAGATCAAAAACATATATGATTTGGACATTTGCTTTTCCACTTGTACTTGGAACACTCTTCTACTTCGCATTCAGCACAATATATAGTTCTCAGAAGAGTGAGACCATACCAGTTGTAATCGAAGTTACAGATGGTGCGATAAATGAATATAAAACCTTGGAAGCCTTTTCAAATCTGGATAAAGATAAAATCTCAGAGGACTTCGAAGAATACTATACCGAAAAGGCTACAGCCGAGGCTATGGGCGAGACATTTAACAAGGAAGAGCCTTTATCAGAGGAAGTCGTAGATAACATAGAAGCCGTTAAGAGCTACGAGGATATGAAGGATTTTAATCTAGACCTTTTCCCTTATGAATATCTCAAATGTGATAAATCACAGGTTGATAACATAAGCGCATCTGATCTCCCCTTCATCAAAGTCATCGAAGACTTAAAATATGACGAAGGAACAAAGATGGTAAAGCAGGTCCAGGTTTCCTCTCACGAAGAAGCAGAGAAGCTTCTCTCAGATGGCGACATCGCCGGTATCATTACTGTAGATACAATGACAGATATTCATCTTCTGGTAAATGGAAATGGAGTTAAGCACAGCATCCTATCTACTATTATCAGTGAATATAAGCTTGAAGTAGGTAAGGCAATCGACACAATAAATAACGATAATTCTAATCTGGAAAAATCTGACGAGATCATGGACGAAAGCACTGAATCAATAGACTTCATTGAAGCAAAGAAGATGGCCGGTGAGAATAAGGATCCATTCGTTTCCTACTTCTATAACCTTATAGCAATGGTTGCTATAATGGGCGCTATGGCTTCCCTCAATCTTATCGTAAACAGCCAGGCAAACCAGTCAGATACAGGTATCAGAATAGACTGCTCACCAACTGTGAAATTGATTCACGAACTTGCTCAGCTTACTGCTGTCGTAGTCCTTCAGACTGTAATAATACTTTTCACACTCACATACCTTATATACATTTTGAAGATAAACTTTGGTGGTGATATCTCCTACATTTACTTAACAACATTTCTTGCAAGCCTTGTTGGAGACACACTTGGATTTATGATAGCTCATTTCGGTAAGCTATCAGGTGATAAGAAAGAAGCAATCCTCATGGTTATCATGCTGGGAGGCGGATTCATGTCAGGACTTATGTACGGCGACATGAAAATGATAGTTGAACAGAAGGCTCCTTGGTTTAACCGAATCAATCCTTCAGCCGTTATAACAGATGCATTTTATTCACTAAATGTATTCGGTGTTGGGCCAAGATATTATAGAGCAATAATGTACATACTGATCACCAGCGGCGTAATGCTTCTTATAGGTTGTCTACTCTCCCGCCGCACATCATATAAATCGTTATAAATAAGTCGCTATTATATAAGTCGATTTGAAACAGAAAGGAATCGCTATGCAGATATTTAAGACTTTCTTTAAGGTTATGAGACAATATAAGATATCGCTTGCTATATATAGCGCCATCATCATATTCATGCTACTTATGATGACTGGCGGTGAGAAAGCAGATGAAGAAGTATCCTTAAATAAATATACAATTCTTGTGGTAGATAACGATAATTCAGAAGTATCAAAAGAGCTGGTTAAATTCCTTGATTCAAAGCATAATCTCAAGGAAGGTACATACTCTGACGAGCAGATCAAGGATATGCTGTACTATCTCACTATCAGAGAATATATCGAAATACCTGAAGGCTTTGGAGAAAACTTCACAAAGCTCACTGAAGCATCAGATGAGAGTATCGCAGACAGTCTTCTAGAAACAACTTATGATGACTCTATGCCATACGCAATCTTCATAAATATGCAGATAAATCAGTATCTAAACTCTGTTAAGGATTATATGAAGTCCGGAGTATCTCTCACCGATGCATCATCAAAATGTATAGATACTATGGACACTTCAAAGTTTGTTGAAATGCAGAAGAAAGAGACAGTAACATCAGAAAAGATATATTCTACATTTCAGTATCTTCCATTTGGAATCATGACTATTATCTTCTCAGGTGTACTTCCTGTAGTGATGAGCTTCAATGAATCAGAAAAGAAGAACAGAACTATAATATCCAGCTATAAAATGACAAACAGAAATATAGCACTTGTACTTGGATGTGCTACCATCGCAACCCTTGTAACTGTTATCCTGGATGTTGTAACCAGTTTTAGAAATAATGGTCCATTCCTCTTCACTTTGCCTTGGTATCTTTCGATAGCAAATACATTTATCTATACACTCAGCATCACTATGCTGCTATCTATGATAACAAGTCTTCCACTTGGCATAGCTAAGAAAGGAACAGCAAATGCGAACTCTTATATAACATGTATTCTTGGACTTTCCTTTTCCTTCTTAGGCGGAACATTTGTAGACCTGAGTCTACTTGGTGATAAAGTCGCAAAGATTGGACAGTTTACTCCAAACTACTGGTATTCTATCGGACTTAAAGAGATCTGGTACGAAGGAGCTACATTTAGCGATGTTGCAGGAACTTTCGGTATGCAGCTGCTCTTTGGACTGGTATGTCTCTCAATCGGATTGGTATTTACAAGATTCTTTGGAGAAAAGAAAGCATAATATGTCTCTAAGAAGATTAATATCATAAGAATTCATTTATGAAAACGGAGTAGTAAGAGCTACTTCGTTTTCTTATATTTATAGATTTTTTAATGTGCTTTTACTGGTTATTTTATCTATATCGTAGTATTCTATTATATGAGAATTATAGTATTTTTATCTTTTAAAAAGGAATTTCAGACTAATAACTATGAACAGATTAATTGATAAAATATTAATGCTTGCTTTATCAATCTATACCTTATCTTTATTAGTTAAAGGTACAGAATTTATTGTATTTCTTTATATTTCAATAATCTGCACAGCATTTAATTACTATCTCCTATCTAAAGATAACTCCAGCTACAAAATGAAGCTAAGTAGCTTTCAAGAAAAAACCGCATTTGCAATTGAGATAATTCTTGTACTTGCAAGTTTCAGGTACTATCCTCTTGTGGCTGTAATCCCACTTATCCTATATGACATAGTTAGAAGCAGAAACTACTTTGCTTTTTCGCTTTCAATAGCTTCATTCATACTAAATCTTAGTTTTCCAGTTGGTATCCTGATAATACTTCTCTCATTTCTATCATCTATCCTTAGTATTAAGACAGAAATGATGAATATATATTCCAAAGATCTTAAAAAGATAAGGGACGACAGTTCCGAGAAAACGGCCCGACTAAGATCACAGAATACCGAGTTGCTTAATGCACGAGATACAGAAATATATAACGCTCAGCTTTCAGAGCGAAACCGTATTGCAAGAGAAATCCATGACAATGTGGGACACACCTTATCCCGTGCCATACTTCAAATGGGGGCACTACTTGCAATCCATAAAGAAGAACCTATCCACTCTGAACTGGAGAGTGTTCGAGAAACTCTGGACAATGCCATGAATAATATCAGGTCCAGCGTACATGATCTACATGACGACTCCATCGATGTGAAAGCTAATATCCAGGAGATGGCAAAAGCCCTCCATGAAAAATATAATGTAAACATGGATCTAGATATTGGAGATAACACTCCACGCCCAATTAAATATGCCATAATCGGAATAACAAAGGAGTGTATATCAAATATAATCAAGCATAGTGATAACTCCGAAGTTGACATCAAGTTAAATGAACATCCATCAATGTACCAACTTGTAATACATGACTACAGTAATGATTCAGAGATTACTTCGGAGAGTAACTCCCACTCTACTAATCCAAATGGCGAATACAATAATTTCAGCGATTATGGAATGGGACTGGAAAATATAAGAGGTCGAGTAGAATCCGTAAATGGCACACTAAACATTTCGACCGACAATGGATTCCGAGTATTCATTTCAATACCAAGAAATTAAAAAGATTAATAAAATTAAAGAGATTATCAAGACACTTAGAAAGGACAGCATATGAAAATAGTAATTGTAGATGACGATAAGCTTGTAGCTATGTCACTTAAAACTATAGTTGAGTCAGATAAAGATATTGAAGTTCTAGCAACTGGTGGTTCAGGCGAAGAAGCGATAAAACTCTATGAAGAGTTCCAGCCTGATATTCTACTTACAGATATTCGTATGGAAGGAATGACCGGGCTCGAAGCTGGAGAACAGATTCTCACAAGTCACCCAGATGCGAAGATACTCTACTTAACAACCTTTAATGATGATGAATATATTGTAAAGGCGCTTTCCATTGGTGCTAAGGGATATATCATAAAACAGGACTTCGATTCTATCATCCCATCTCTAAAAGCTGTCTACAGTGGACAGTCTGTCTTTGGAAATGAGATAACTGAGAAGCTTCCTGATATCTTAACCACCCAAAAAGCTGTTTCTGTTCCAGCCAAAGAAGATACAGAAGGCACTTTCGATTATGCCGCCTTCGGACTTACTGACCAAGAAGCTGAGATAGTAAAATGCGTTGCCGACGGTCTATCTAATAAAGAAATAGCTGATAAGCTCTTCCTGTCCGAAGGAACAGTGAGGAACTATATCAGCAACATCTTATCCAAGCTTGAACTAAGAGACAGAACAAACCTGGCTATTTTTTATTATAAAATGGCCAAAGTCTAAAACCGGGTGAAGTAATTTTCTTTTTATCGTCAATTAACTTTGGTCAATTACCTATGAGGGCTATAAGGGTGCGCTATACGATACATCTGTGTAGCCACATATCCCGCTCCATATCCATTATCAATATTTACCACAGTTATTCCATTTGCGCAGGAATTTATCATGGTTAATAATGCAGACATCCCACCAAAGCTGGCTCCATAGCCAACAGATGTGGGAACTGCAATGACAGGACAGGGAACCAGTCCACCCACAACACTGGCAAGAGCTCCCTCCATTCCAGCAACCGCTATAACACAGACAGCATTTTGAAGTATATGCTTCTTAGAAAGAACTCTGTGTATCCCGCTTACTCCAACATCATAAACTCTTTCAACTCTGGCCCCAAAATATTCCGCAGTTTGAGCCGCTTCCTCGGCAACCGGAATATCTGCCGTTCCTCCGGAGCATACCACTATATAATCATTCTTCATATAGTCCTTAAAAGGAAGATCACTTTGATCATCACTAAATGGAAATTCTTCTTGAGATTCATTTTGCGAAACCACTTTAAGAATATGAGAGACTTTATCATATTCTGCATTTTTCATTTCGGCTTTTATTATCTCAAATTGATGTTCACTGGCTCTTGTTCCAAAAACCCGTCCATCTTTTTCCAATAGCTTCTTATATATTTCAATAAGATATTCATCAGGTTTCCCCTGGCAGAATACCACCTCCGGGAATCCTGTTCTGGACTGTCTTTCTGTATCCAGTTTTGCATAATCCATTTCTTCGTAACCGTCCATACCTTGCTCCTATATAATTAATTATTCGATGATCATAGCCCTAACTATTCCAGGCACAGTATGTTCCCTCTTTCCAGCCCCAAGTCCAGTCTTCTTTACACTAAAACTTTCAGGCAATTCAGACTCTGTCATAACAGCCGCTGCAAATGCTGCACCTGTAGGAGTTACATATTCGCCCTTTCTATTTGCAATAGATAGCTTCACATCTGTCTGTTCAGCAATCTTTAGAACTGCAGGGACAGGTACCGGAAGAACTCCATGCTGACATCTTACAGTTCCAGTTCCATCCACCAGCCTTGTGATAACTGTTCCTGTTACATTAAATCTACTGACTATATCATCATAGCATACTGCAGCTGCTATAATATCTACGATAGAATCTATAGCACCCACCTCATGAAAATGAACCTCTTCCAAAGTTCTTCCATGGACTGCTGACTCAGCATTTGCAACTATGGTAAATACTTTGATGGCTAATTCTCTTGCACCTTCTGTCAGTTCTGCCTTATCTATTATTTCTATCACATCCTGAAGATTTCTATGAACATGAGAATGCTCATGATGATGATCGTGGTCTTCGTGATGGTGATCATGGTCCTCATGATCATGGTGATGATGGTGGTCTTCGTGATCATGGTGATGATGGTGGTCATGCCCTTCATGATGATGGTCATGATTATCAGCTTCACTACCATAAAGATAGTTCATGTCATGATCATGATTATCCTCATCCAGCACCACATCAAAGTCACAAGCTCTAATACCAGATTTGATTACCTCTGTAATCCTAATATCAAAACCACCAATCTTCTCCCTAAGACCATTTAGTACAGTCATAAGTTTATCTCTATCCGCTCCTAAATCCAATAAAGAAGCCACTGTCATATCTCCACTGATTCCAGTATTACATTCAATATATAACTTATTACTCACTTCATATCTCCCTGTTATTTTATTTCACTTTATACTTTATAATTTATTATTTTGTATTTATTATTTTTACTACTTTAATAAAAACGCCCATCTTCCCCAAACCTGAAGATAGGCGTATTCTAATTCAATAAAATATTCAGCTTTTTCTTAACTCTGTTTCTTTAAAGCCTTTTTTACTACTCCCTTTGGGTCCTTAACAAGAAGTATAGCTACCCATATAACCAAAGCAAGTGCTATTACAGAAAAACCAAGAAATGCATCATTTAGCATATCAGCAGGTGCAGGAGTAAAAAACTCATCTCCCAGCTCTCTATACTCAAATATCGCATCTACCAGCCACATCAGTGAAGCTCCCCAAAACATAAACATTAATGGTGCAAGACTAATGCCATCATTTTTCTTAGTGTACCATATTACTGTTACAGCTACTGCTGCAAATACAGTTATTAATAATGTCATACTATCTCTCCTTAATTAAGAATTAATTCAAAAATCAATATATCTAATCTCTATATTAAGATGTGGGTGTCAAAAGTACCTTTTGACACCATATGACATACGGATTGCTCCATTTCTTACGAAATTCTCGCAATCCTAGAAACATTCGGAAACCGCTATTTTTCTATGAAAAATGCTATTTCCTCATGTTTCAGCGTGTCATAAGGTCAACATGCTTTTCCT
>CAMNGU010000115.1 GCA_946538525.1 uncultured Lachnospiraceae bacterium | reverse complement strand
AAGGTTGGAACAGAAGGTGAAGTAAGCGGAACAACAGTAACAATGCGTGATGCAGCAATTGAATATGGTACTCTTAAGGTAACCAAGACTGTTACTGGAGACACAAATTCAACTACTTACGATGCGAATTCAATAGCATTCAGTGTAAATGTATCATTTGATACAGCAGGAATGTATGGAGTTAAGCGTCCAGGAGAAACTACATTTACAAATGTAAACTTCTCAGCAGGTATAGCAGGTACATTCTTCCTTAAAGCTGGAGAAAGCGTAGAGTTCAATAACATTCCAACAACAGTTACTTACAATGTAACTGAGTATGAGCCATCAACAGCTGGTTATTCAAAGGTTGGTATTGATAACGCTTCTGCTAAGATTGCAAAGACTGGAAGTACAGCAACAGTAAATAATAAGTACACAGTTGGTGGTCTTAATATTACAAAGGCTATTACAGTAAATGGAACTGGAACAGCTTCAGATACAGAAGAGTTCGAGGTAAAAGTTAAACTTACAGATACAACAATTACTGGAACACATGGAGACTTTACATTTACAAATGGTGAAGCTACAGCAAAGATTAAGAATGGTCAGACGTTGTCAGTAGAAGATATCCCAACAAAGGTTGGATATACAGTAACAGAATCTGATCTTTCAGCTGATCAGACAAAGGCAGGATATGTAAAGGGAACAATTACCAACAGTACTGGTTCAATATCAGAAACAGCTGCAGAAGTAACAGTTAATAATACATATACAGAGCCTAAGTTTGGATCGCTTCAGATTTCTAAGACTGTTGATACTGGAAATGATCCTGCACCAGCAGGTCTTGCAGATAAGGAATTTACAGCTACTATCACACTTAGTGATACAACTATAAATGAGACATACAGTGGAGTAGCATTTACTGATGGTGTAGCTACAGTAACACTTAAGAATGGTGATACAAAGACTATTGAAGGAATTCCAGAAGGAGTTACTGCAACTGTCGAAGAGTCAGATCCATCAGCAGCATTTACAAATTATACTTTTGATACAAGCAGTACAACAAAGGTTGAAAACCTTACAATCAGTAGTTCAGCTGTAGCAAAGGCTGACCTTGTAAATAAGTATACTCAGGACAAGGGCAAGATTAAGCTTGTTAAGACTATCGAGGGACCTGTAAATTATACAGATCTTCAGGGACTTATGTTCACAGTTACAAATGAAGCTGGAACACTTGTTGGTGAGTATAATCTTGGAAGAAATTTCACTGATAATAACGGTCAGCGCGAGCTTACATTAGAAGTACCAGTTGGTACTACATACAATGTTGTTGAGACACTTTATGATATTGATAGTTCAATGATCTGTACAGTATCTTATGCAATTGGCGAAAATGGTACATTTGCAAAGGGCGATACAGTAAATGGTATCAGCGTAACAAAGGGTGATACAACAACAGTAACATACAAGAATGCATATCAGCAGAAGCATACAGTTAAGATTAGTAAGGCTGAAATAGTTGATGGACCTGAAATTGAAGGTGCTAAGCTGAAGCTTACTAAGAACACTGTTGATGGCGAAGTTGTTAAGGAGTGGACATCTACTTCTACACCTACTGAGTTTGAACTTACAGAAGGAACATATGTTCTTACAGAAACACTTCTTCCTGATGAGTATCATGTTCAGGCTGAGAGCGTAACATTTAAGGTTGACGCAAATGGTGGTATAACAATTACGGAAGGCTCAACACAGGCTGGCAAAGCAAATGCTGAGGTATCAAGCACAGATGCTAAGAAGCTTGTTATGATCGATGACCTTGGTGGTATTCTTCGTATCACAGTACAGGAAGAAGATACAAATAGACTTGTTCCTGGTGCAGAGGTTAAGGTTACAACAGTTAAGCCGGATGGAACAAAAGAAACAAAGACATATACAACAGATTCAGAAGGAAAGATTAGAATTACAAATCTTCCTGCAAGCAATGAGTATTCATACGAAGTAACAAAGGTACCTGAAGGATATAAGGTAACTACAGATGGTTCTAAGACTGCAGTAGCGGTTGAGAAGGGTAAGGAGACTAAGGAACTTGAGAAGATCAAGCCTAAGGATGTTACACCTGCAGACGATACAAAGACTGGAACACTTATCATTACAGTTCTTGATGAGCAGACAAAGCAGCCAGTTCCAAATGCAACAGTTACAGTTAAGAATCCTGATGGAACTACTAATACTTACACAACAGACGAAAATGGAAAGATAACAATTACTAAGCTTCCAGCTGGTGATTATAAGATCACAGTAACTAAGGTGCCAGACGGTTACACAGTAACAACTGGTAAGGAGGAGACAGCAACAGTTGAGGTTGGAAAGACTACAGAGCATACAGCACTGATTGGTACTAAGACAACACCTGGAACAACACCAAGTTCAACTCCTAACCAGACAACACCTGGAACAACACCTAATCCAAAGGCTCCTGATCAGCCAGCTAAGACAACAGTAAATACAGGCGACAGAGTATTTGTTATTCCAGTAATCGTACTTATGGTTCTTTCACTTATCGCTCTGGTTGTAATAATCATTCGTAAGAGAAAGATGAGAAAAGAGTATTAGGAATAAGTAAGTATAGAAACTTGCTAGAAATATTACTAGAAAAGATAGCTGGAAATAATAGCTATAAATATTAATAATTAAGAGGGTACATATCTTTGATTGATATGTACCCTCTTTTTCTGTGTGTAAATATATTAATAATATGCTATGTATATGCGTATTAAAGTTTCCTTATGTATGGCTGGCTATCCAAGAATGCTGGCGGTGAGGCGATTAACTGCTTCGTCAATTCTCTCAATTGGGATAGAAGAGTAGTTAATCATGAAATGTATAGTGAAATCATTGCTATGATACATAAGGGGTTCTGACAACTTAATTGACACTATATTGATGTCTCTTTTCTTACATTCTTCTATAATTTCATCCTTGGATTTTTTGCTCTGCACAGTGAGTATAAAATGAAGTCCTGATTGTTCTTCACTTATCTCGGATATTTTGTTAAGTGGTCCATTCTTTATAGCTTTAATTAGAAGATTTCTTTTCTTTCGTGAAGCTGTTCTCATTCTGTTTATGTGTTTTTCGTAATGATCGTCCGACATGAACTTAGCCAAGGTTAGTTGCTCGAAGTTAGATACCGGACAAGAATAAAATGAAAGCCTTTCGTTATAAAGGGACATAAGATGATCTGGTAGGATCATGTAACTTATACGAATTGTGGAAGCGAGACTCTTAGTAAAGGTATTCATATAGATTACTCGTTCGTTATTATCAATACTCATGAGAGATGGTATTGGGCGTCCGCTTAATCTAAATTCGCTATCATAATCATCTTCGATGATGTAGCCACTAGATTTGTTAGCCCAGTTTAGAAGTTCATATCTTCTTCTGATGGGCATAGTGATTCCGGTTGGGAAATGATGCGAAGGTGTTGAATGTATTATGTTAACCTTTCTGTCTTGCAGTTCAGATATCATAATTCCGTAAATGTCCATTGGAATCTTGACAGTTTTTACATTGTTCGCATTTAAAGTGAGTGCTATCTTCTCGTATCCTGGATCCTCAGTTCCGTAGATAAGGTCATACCCGAGAAGTTGAATCAGAATGGAAAAAAGTGTTTCTGTTCCGGCACCAATAATGATGTTCTCAGGTGAAACTGCTATTCCTCTAAAGTCATGTAGATACCTTGAGATTGTAGATCTAAGTTCGATAAGTCCGTTTGAAGGAGAATTCCTCATAAGTTGTGTTTGGTTGTTTGAGAGGAGTTCTCTATTTATTTTTGCCCAGGTTGTAAAAGGAAATGTTTCCGGATCACTTGCATTTGAAGTGAAGTCTGCAAAATATTCCCTGGATTTTAGGGCGTTATGAGAGGGAATTCCCATAGATTCTGGTTTGCTAGAGGAAATCTCTATTGATTCTTGCTTATGAGAATAGCTTTCCAGAAACCCTGGATTATGGATATATGAATCTTTGAAATCATTTCCGCTTTGTTTCTTTGGTACATTTGCGACATAGTATCCCACCTTTGGTACGGATTCAATATATCCCTCAGACATCAATTGATTATACGCATTTTCAACGGTTGTAATACTGACTGATAGTTGCTCGGAAAGACTTCTCTTAGAAGGTAACTTAGTATATTCACGAATGTTTCCGTTTAAGATATCATCACGAATGAATTGGTATAGTTGTTCGTACAGCGGAAATCCTCTGTCATCGGTAAATGAATATGATAGCATAATAAAACTGGCCCCTTCGATTTTATAAAAATTGGCTATTTTAAAAAGGTCAGAAATAATTATAATAGTTCGCATACAAGCATGTCAATAAAGCGGAGTTAAGATAACTAATTTAATATAACTCGATTATAAGGATATGTATTAAATTTTTCGCATGATTCAAAGGAGGTTTTACGAATTATGAAAAGAATACTAACAATACAGGATATTTCTTGCTTAGGAAAATGCTCTATTACAGTAGCACTTCCAATTATTTCAGCGATGGGGGTTGAGGCTACTATTTTACCTACAGCTGTTCTTTCGACTCACACAATGTTCCCTGATTTTACAGTTAAGGATCTTACAGATCAGCTTATTCCTATCACAGATCATTGGAAGAGTCAGAATGTTAAGTTTGATGCAATTTACACAGGATATCTTGGTTCAGCAGAAGAGATTGAGATTGCCAAGAAGATTTTTGAAGAATTCGGTGGTGATGATACACTTATCTTCATAGATCCAGTTATGGGTGATAATGGAAAACTATATCCTGCATTTGATATGGAGTATGCTAAGCTGAATGCTGGCCTTTGCGGATATGCAGACATTATAGTTCCAAATCTCACAGAGGCTTGCTTTATGACAGATACTGAGTATAAAGAGGATTATGACAAGGAGTATATCGAAGAGCTTCTTGCGAAGCTTGCTAAACTTGGTGCTAAGAAAGTGATTCTTACAGGCATCGCATTTAACGATGGTAAGACTGGAGTATATGGTCTTGATACAGTTACAGGTGAGAAGATAGCTTACGAAAATGACAAGATTGATGCATCATTCCATGGAACAGGTGACATCTTCGCCAGCGTTTCGGTTGGAGCACTTACTAGAGGCCTTAGCCTTAACGACGCATTTAAGATTGCTGCTGATTATACAGCTAAGACCATTAAAGCTACGCTTGATAATCCTGCTAAGCCATGGTATGGAGTTGATTTTGAAACGACAATTCCTGAGCTTGTTGATACACTAAGAGAGTACATTTAAATACTGAAGAAATTAAAAATGATATACATAGGATAAAATTATCTTGCAAGAAAAATCATACTGTGTGATAATCGTTAACATATTAATTAAGTAGGAGAATAAACCTATGGGAAAACTGATTTGTGATAACATTTCTGAGATAATTGCAGACATCGTAGCTGATTATGAGAATGGTCGCCCTATAGATAAGCAGGATATTTTCAGTCAGCCAGCTAGAGATGCAGTTAAGGAGATAATCTATAAACTTAATAATATTGTTTATGCTGGATATTATTTGGATAGAACATATAGGATATATAATCTTAGTACAACTATAGCATCCATGACAGAGGATGTGGCTTATAATCTGAATAAGCAGATTGCGCTGGCACTTCATTTTGATAAGAAACTGGAGGGAATGTCCGATGATGAGATAAGGCTGCTTGCTGAGGATTATACAGTTCAGTTTATGAAGAAAATTCCTGAGATAAGAGCATATCTGGATACAGATATTGAAGCACTTTTTGTTGGAGATCCTGCTGCGGAATCAAAGGATGCTATAATCATTGCGTATCCTGGACTTTTTGCTATTTCCGTTCAGCGTTACGCTCATGTACTTTATCAGTTGGGGGTTCCAATTCTGCCGCGTGTTATGACGGAGATTGCTCATAGCAAGACAGGGATTGATATAAACCCAGGAGCAACCATTGGAAAATACTTCTTCATAGATCATGGTACAGGTGTGGTTGTAGGTGAGACAACAGTTATAGGAGAAAATGTAAAGATTTACCAGGGCGTTACTCTTGGAGCTCTTTCAACAAGAGGAGGAAGAGGTCTTATCGATAAGAAGAGACATCCTACTATTGAAGATAATGTAACTATCTATTCGGGGGCGTCTATCCTTGGCGGCGATACTGTTATTGGTGAGGGCTCGGTAATCGGTGGTAATGTATTCTTGACAAAATCTGTTCCACCACATACAAAAGTTCATGTTGCTAATCAGGAACTTAAATTCGATGGAAAAGCATTTGAAAAAACAGAAGAAGACAAGAACTGGTTCTATGTGATTTAAACTATTGTAATAGAAAATATATAATATGAGCGAATCTGATAATTGGTTCACATAATCTGGAGGTGGCGATGGCTGAGCAATTATATACAATACCGGTAAATGACGCATTTGACACGGACTGTGAATGTCCGCTTTGTCTTATGGCAAGGGACTTGGAGAAGAATGCAATTGAATTCACTATGGGGCCAAGTTACATGGAAGATGATAATCGTGCTATGACAGACAAGTTAGGATTTTGCGCTAAGCATATTAGAATGATGTATGCGGATAAGAATAAGCTGGGAGTTGCGTTGATGCTTAATACCCATATGAATAAAACCATAAGGGAGATGAGAGCGCTGGCTGAAAAGGATAAGCCACAGGCAGAAGGTGTGCTGGCTAGAAAGACCGGCGGTCTTTTCTCAAAGGGGAGTGAGAAGTCACCTGTTGTAAAATATATCGAGAACTTAGAAACTAGCTGTTTTGTGTGCCAGAGAATCACTCCAGTATTTGACAGGTATATTCATACTATCTTCCATATGTGGAAGAGGGATGTGGAGTTTAAAGAGAAACTTAAGAACTGTAAGGGCTTTTGTACTTATCACTATGGTGTGCTTTACGAAAAGGCTGCCATCAATCTGGGGCAGGCTGAGCTGGAAGAATTCATTTCCGTTCTTAACGATGTTTACTTTGATAATATCCAGCGTGTTAATGAGGATGTGTCCTGGTTTATCGATAAGCATGACTACAGGAATAAAGAAGCGGATTGGGGTAACTCGAAGGATTCGATTCAGAGGGCTATCATCAAGACTGAGCATACGATTATAGAGGAATAAGGTTTTTTTTGGTGGTAGTGTAAAAGTGGCATTAAATGTACAGCCTTTCGTTATGAGGGGCTGAATTTTTTTCAGCTAAAATTACTGGGAATAATAAAGCGTTAATATGTATAAAAGAATACGAAAAGAATACTTTGCATTTTCTCCAAGAGATCTTAGGTTTGTAAGTGAAAATGATATTGTGAAAGAAATTAGTGATGAAGAAAAAAATAGAGTGGTGGAGTGTATTAACAAAAACGATTTATGTAATTTGGAAAAGCAAAGCGAGGATACATCATCTAAACAAGTGGAAGATGGTCAGCCTTCAACTACAAAGTTGATGATAAAAATGAAAGATGGCACTGTTTATGGAGTTAGCTATTTTAAAACTTCTAATCCTACAGATGGGGAAAAACTATTTTTTGATTTTATAAGGGATATAAAAATGATAGTTAAGGGATGAAATAATTATTGATTGGATAAATATACAAGGCGATTGTGCAATATGCACAATAAAATATGTAAAAAATGTGGAAAAAGTCTTTTTAATGATAAAAATATTGTATTTCTGTGAAATATATGTTACTGTTAAGGAGTATTTTTTAGTGGAGGTGAACAAAAATGGCATTAAATGTACAGTATAATGAAATACGAACAGATGTTATAGGTCGTCTGGACGATCTTAAGGGAGAGATGGAATCCAATCTTCAGAAGTTGGATGCTTCAGTTCAGAATCTTAGATCCGTAATGGAAGGTGATGCGCTGGATG
>CAMNGU010000114.1 GCA_946538525.1 uncultured Lachnospiraceae bacterium | reverse complement strand
AGAATGAGGCAGAGAAGCTTCCAGAAAAACAGTATATTGCTATTGAAGGATAATATGTAATTTAAGGGATATCATTGTTACACATTAAGGTGTAACTGTGATATCCCTTATTTTTGTCCGGAAATGGAAAAACTGCCGATAATAAACAAGCTATAATTGAGTTCATTGCTCAAAAAGATATACTTCAGGTATACTTTACAAATGATAAATTGGTGTTATAATCAAGGCATAAATCTTTGAAAGGAAAAAATTCAATGAACACATTTAGAAACTTACATCTGCATAGTGAATATTCACACCATAGTCTAAAATTAGGCAATGGAATATTTGTTATGCATTGATGATATAAGTGGAAAAGTAAGCTAAATGAATGTTAATTGATATATAGCCGCTTATGCTTGGATGCATAGGCGGTATTTTTTATAGGATGAGTCTATGGAGATGCTGCAAAAGGTATCTCCTTTTTTATATGTTTTTGTAGTAGAAAGGAAGTGACAAATATGGTTACAGTAAATATGGTAGCAACTGGAGCAAATATTAAAAATATGATGAAGGCACGTAATATAAAGGTGAAAGATGTTCAGGCGGTATGTGGTTTTGGCACACCGCAGGCTATATTCAAGTGGATGCGTGGTGACTGTATGCCAACCATAGACAATATGATCATCATCGCAGATATGTTTGGCTGTACTATGGATGACATAGTAGTTGTAGATAAATAGATATCCGATATTTTCCATATTCACTTTCAAGAACAAGATACTTATGTTAGTATAAATGTGGAGAAGGTTTAAAACAATTAAGTTGAGAATAGGTATTTTGTGAGAGCGAGGGGAGATACATGATTAATAATCCAGAAGTTTTTAATCAGGTAGCTGTTTCATTAGCAAAGCATTATGTGTGTGTTTACTATGTTAATCTAGATACAAATCACTATATAGTATTTTCTGATTCTATTCAGGCTGGGTCTGCAGGCTTTCCTAGTGAGGGAGAGGACTTCTTTGGTGATTGTCTTAAAAATGCTGATAGGTTTGTTCATCCCAGCGATATTCAAATGATGGCGGAAAGCTGTAGTAAAGAGAATATAATAAAGGAACTTTCTATGAAGGAAGCTTTTAGTGTTTCCTTTAGATCTATAGCTGAGGGCATTGTTAAGCATATGAGGCATATATTTGTCTTATGTGAAGATAAGAAGCATATTGTGTGCTGCCTGGATGATATCGAAAAAGAATTCAAGGAAAAAGAAAAACAAAAAAAGAATCTAAAGTCGGCTGAGATTATGGCTAGACGCGACGAGTTAACAGGGGTTAAGAATAATCATGCATTTAAAGAATATGTTGATTCTCTAGATGAAATGATTAGTTCTGATTCTGAGGGTACTGAGTTCAGCGTTGTAATGTGTGATATAAATGATCTAAAAGTCATCAATGATACTAGAGGACATAGTTATGGAGATGAGGCTATTCAGGCGGCGAGCCGTTTGATATGTGAGACATTTCAGCATAGTCCTGTGTTTAGAGTGGGAGGCGATGAATTTGTCTCAGTATTAACTGGTAAGGATTATGATGATCGTGAATATTTGGTTAAAAAGCTAAGAGAAGAATCTGAGGGGAACAGGAAAGCTCATTCTGATCCGGTTATCGCAGTGGGAATAGCGACATTTAGTGCAGAGGATAAGACATTTTTGAATGTTTTCGAGCGTGCCGATCAACTGATGTATATAGATAAAAGTACTATAAAGTCGCTTAAAACAGTTGAAGGATTAAAAAATCTGGATATGATAGATACTCCTATTCCACAGGAGAGAAAGAGACTGCTTGATGCATTTTTTGGTGCTCTTGTTACTGTGACAGGAGGTGGATATATATATTTAAGCGATTTACGCTATGATTTTTCGAGATGGTCATTATCATTGGTTGATGACTTCGGTTTTGAATCGGAATATATGTACCATGCAGATAAGATATTCCGTGAAATAGTTCATCCAGATGATCTCGAGGTTTTAGATTATGGAACAAAATCTGTACTGAGTGGGAGGGCAGAGGTTCAGCCTATTCGTTACCGTGCCCGTAAGAAGGACGGAACATATGTTGTTCTTCACACCAGAGGATTTGTATTAACTGATCGTGACGGTAATCCAGAATATTTTGGGGGGATTATAGTTCTGGATGAATAATTCATTGAAATAGGCTAGTACGAAAAACTAAAATAAAAAAATTAATATAAAATAACTAAAATAAGCGAACTAAAGAATATAATAAATAACAATTCAAAGAATCAATTATATTATAGAAAATATAGTTGGTTCTTTTTTGTTTTGGAGTGAAGCTGATAAGCCAGAATTAATTCATAAATGAAATGTCGCTTATTATTCGACCATTTATTATTGATTTTTTTATATATTGTAGAAAAGTTGAGGGAATAAGGAGGATGGTTATGGATAAGAAATATAAGATTGGAATGTACGGTGGGAAGTTTATCCCATTTCATAAGGGGCATAACTACTGCGTTGAATATGCAGCTAGAGAATGCGAAACAGTTTATGTGATACTTTTTTGGGGTAGTGCAGATGAAGAGAGGATTCTAAAGGGGCATCCCGAGTGGAGGCTTACTATTGAGGAGAGAAAGAAACAGCTTTACAGGATGTGCGAAGCAAATAGTCATCTTGCAAATGTTATCCCAGCTCTTATAGATACAACAAATCTTCGGACACATGAAGGTGAAGAGGATTGGGAGGCAGAAACACCACTTGTAAGAGCACTTCTGGGAGACAGACTTGATGCTGTATACAGTAGTGAGGTTAGCTATGGGGAATATTTTAGCCATGCATATCCCGAAGCTGAACATAGATTAGTAGATGTTCCGAGAATTCATTTCCCTATAAGCGGAACAGCTATAAGAAACATGGAGAATAAGGAGGAAAGAAAGTTATGGATGCTATAAAGAATAATATGAAGAATAATATGAAGAAGAGTTTTAAAGAACTTAAATGGTACGAATATGTAATGGGTATCATAATGATTGTAATAGCCGCAAGAGCTATGGTGCTGGGATTTACAACTGGATCAGCTGATGGAAATCCGGCCTGGTTGACGGTGATAAACTTTATCAGTGCTGTTTGTGGAGTTATCTGTATATTCTTTACTGCCAAGGCAAATATCAGTAACTTTGTATTCGCAACAGTAAATACGCTGGTCTATGCAATTTATCTTGTTTATTGGCATATCTGGGGAACTGCTGCACTTGAAATTCTATTTTATATCCCGATGAATTTCGTTTCTTGGTATTTTTGGGCTAAACATAGAGATCAGGAGATTACACAAAAAACAAAAGCTAAGAAATTGACTATACTTCAAAATGTGATATGCACAGTTTTGGTTGTGGGAGCAGCTATCATATATCACATGATTTTGGTTAAGCTGGGCGGAGAGGTTGCCTGGTTTGATGCATTTACACTAAGTATTGGAATAGTCGCAACAGTTTTGGAATTGCTTAGATATAGAGAACAATATGTATGGTGGATTATAACTGATATTGTAGCGGTTGGAATGTATATAGCTCATTTTGACGCAGTTTATCTGACAAAGAAGAGTATATATTTAATCATGGCTATAATAGGACTAATTAATTGGGCGAAACTGAATAAAGAGCGAAATGAGGAAAATGAGTAGAGGTGTATAACATTTTATTTATGAAAGCAGGTTAACTAAAAAATGAGGATGAGAAGACATTTACAGATTTTCATGCTATTATAAAGGGCAAGAGAGGCGGTTATTCAGGAGAATACCATAGAAACCACTGGAGCAGGGGATACCTTCTGTGCGGGAATACTTCATTATATTCTTGAAAATGGATTAAAGGATTATACTGAGGACGAGATGAAGAAAATGCTTACTTTTGCAAATGCAGCAGCTTCGATTGTTACGACCAGAAAGGGTGCATTAAGAGTTATGCCAAGTCGGGAAGAAATTGAGGATCTGCTGGATTGAGAACTTCTTAAGGACTTCTTAATATAAAAAGCTATATGATCTAATAAAAGATTCATGTAGCTTTTTCTTAAGTGTATTTTGAGAGGAGATAAGAAGATGATGCTAAAAGAAAGATTAAAAAAAATAAGAATAACAGTATATACTTTTTTTATGATTCTGGCACTTGCATTTAGTCTTACAGGCTGCAGTTCATATACTGAGCATGGTGTAGGGACAGTCATTATTCAAAATAATGTATCCAACAAAGCGACAGTTTCATTTAGTTCCCTTGATGGTACAAGAGTATATGAACTTAAGGTTAAGAATTCTAAGGATGTTCTGAAATATTCTGGAAAACTTAGTAAGGGGAGTGCTACAGTATATTATGATAATGATGGCACTAAGAAAGAACTTTTTTCAGTTTCAGCTGGAGAGGATGTAGATTCAAGTCTTGAAGCTCTCGAGAAGGGAACTCTATATATCATTATAGAAACAGATGGAACGGCTGAAGGGGGAGACTTTAGTTTTTCATTGGAATAATATAAAGAAGATTTAAAAAACAGACAAAGATTTTTGGGATTATGATTGGTAAGATACGACTATACATATATGTATGGTCGTATTTTTATGCATTGCGGGCTAACACTCGTGACTTTAGTCATGAGATACAGTCCGTCTTATACATTTTCGAACTGTCTTATTACAAATCTTTGGTGTATACTAAGAGAAATGTGTAAGGAGACAAGTGTATGGTTAAAGTATTAAAATATATAATCGGAATCATATTAACAGTAGTACCTTGTGTAGTTTGTGATTATTTAATTCAGTATCCACTGTATAAGTTTGATGCAAGAGAGACGCCTGTGTATAAAGCGCTTTTGTTACTTGCGTTATGTGGAGTAGCTGCAGTTTTGGTATATGGTGGAGTAGTATTATTAAATAAATTTTTTGAGTGGTTTTCAGGAAAGGATATGGCGTTGATGCTTAGCATTTCTTCACTTATTCTCTTTTGGATCATGCTATTTGTTTTTGCAAGGATTCCGATACCTTATTCTTGGATTCCATCCAATAACGAAATGGCATTTGGTTTTGGACAGTTTCTTATTCAGCTTTTTACCATGGTACCATCGCTTATCATTGTTATAATATGTGTGATATATTTAAAAATCTCAAAAGCTAAAAGAATAAAGGGTCGTAAGTAAAAAAAAGGAGTTTATACTTATGAAAGAAATAGTATTGGGAAGAACAGGTATTAAAGTTCCGCAGAATGCATTCGGTGCGCTACCTATTCAAAGGGTCAGTATGGATATGGCAGTGAAGCTTCTTCGTGGGGCATATGATGGAGGAATGAGATTTTTCGATACTGCCCGCGCTTATTCTGATAGCGAAGAGAAGATGGGTGAGGCCTTTGGTACAATCAAAGGAATGCGTGAGAAAATATATATTTCTTCTAAGACCATGGCGAAGACTCCAGAAAAGTTCTGGGAAGATCTGGAGACAACCCTTAAGAATCTGAAGACTGACTATCTGGATATATATCAGTTCCACTGTGTTCAGCAGTGTTATAAACCAGGCGATGGTACTGGAATGTACGAAGCTATGGTTGAAGCAAAGAACCAGGGGAAGATTAGACATATAGGAATCACTGCGCATCTTATCGGGGTTGCTGAGGAGATAGTTGAGAGCGGACTTTATGAGACAATACAGTTTCCGTTCTGTTATCTTGCAACTGATAGGGATATAGCTCTTGTCAAGGCTGCTGAAAAGGCTGATATGGGATTCATAGCGATGAAGGGACTCTCGGGCGGACTTTTAACTAACAGTGATGCGTGTATGGCATTTATGAGTCAGTATAATGCGCTTCCAATCTGGGGAATCCAGAGAGAGGAAGAACTGGCCCAGTGGCTTGCATATTTCGATGAAGAAGTAACTATGACTGATGAGATAGCTACATTTATTGAGGAAGACAGAAAGAATCTTATGGGAGACTTCTGCCGCGGATGCGGTTATTGTATGCCATGTACAGTAGGAATACAGATTAATAACTGTGCGAGAATGTCACAGCTTATAAGACGTGCTCCATCTGAGAACTTCCTGTCAGAAGAATGGCAGGGGCTTATGATGAAGATTGAGGAATGTGTGGATTGTGGCCTTTGCAAGAGCAAATGTCCATACGAGCTGGATACACCAAATCTGCTTCGAAAGAATCTGGCAGATTATAAGGATATCCTTGCGGGCAGGGCCCAGATATAAACTATGAAAAAACCAATTACCAAGTGGAAAACCGCTTGGTAATTTTGTTATAAGAATTACTTCGAAATGAGGAAACTAACAAGGAGAATGTGTAAAATGGGAATAGAGGATTTTCTTGCCAGTGGTAATGAAAGACTAGATCAGCAACTTAAGTTTTCAGCTGAAATAGATAAGATGACAGGGATAATCAGGAGAACATCTCTCATTGATAGGAGTAGAAGAGAAAATGATGCAGAGCATTCTTGGCATATAGCTGCAATGGCGATGCTCTTTGAAGAATATGCCAAGGAACCTGTGAATGTGTCTCGTGCAGTAGAGATGTGTATTGTACATGATCTTATAGAAATATATGCTGGTGATACATTTGCATATGATGTTAAGGCAAATGAAGATAAAGCCGATCGTGAGAAAAAAGCGGCAGATAAGCTATTCTCGCAGCTTCCACAGGAACAGGGAAAAATGATAAGAAGCCTCTGGGAAGAGTTTGATACCATGGAAACTCCTGATGCAAAATATGCGGCCTGTATGGATAGACTTCAGCCTTTTATGCATAATTCCTTGACGGATGGATTTACATGGGTTGAGAGTGGAACTAATAGAAAAGTAGTTGAAAAACGTATGGCAGTCATAAAGGATTTTATGCCTGAAGTATATGAATGGATAGAAGCTAATATTGATAGGGCTATAGCGATGGGTTGGCTTAAGGAGAGTTAAGCCGAGTTTTTTGCATCTTAACTTAATAATTTGACCACTTACCTTGATACATATAACAAATATTTTCTTTTTTGATATAGTGACATCACAGCAGGGGAACTGCTAAGAATATATTAAGAAGGAGGATATGAGTATGATATCAAGGTTTTTTTGTAGTAAGTGGTGGCATCTCTTTGTAGCATTTTATATGGTGGCTATTCTAGCATATATCATATTTTTTGCAGTAACACAGCATATTCTGATGGCAGGTTTTATGGTTTCAACATTTTTTATGCTGGGTATAGAGATATGGATATTCGTAAATGTGGAAAAAAAGACTGAAAAAAAAGACTGACGAAAAATAATTGGAGAAATGACTATGAATGAGATTAAGAGGAAAAAAGATAAGATAACAAAAATAATGCTGAATATTCTCTCTATAGCTCCGGTAATTGGTGGTGTGGTATTCTGGGTGCTATTTAAGTTTGTACTGACAGAAAGACTGGAAGAGCGGATACCTCATAGTGCTACAGTGATTTTGCTGTGGATGTTTGCCGGTTTATTCTATATAATTGTTATTACGAATCTTAAGAAGAAAAGTAGACTGATACTGGCTGTGCTTGGAATGATAAGCTTTATTGCTGCAGCTATTGTCATGACTCCGCTTGACAGGTATGTGAAGCTGATGCTGCACACTTCGCAGATAATATCTTACATTCTGCCGGTATTAATGTTTGTTATTTTCTATGTTATAAACATAGTCTGGAGGAAGAAAGTTGAAGGTTGATATAAGCATTTCACCAGAGATAAATGAACCCTTTGTGGTCATACATACTAAGGAAATGACTGACGAAATAGTTTCTCTTGCAAAGGATATTTCAGAATATACTTCTGGTGGAAAGGTTATCGGTAATTCAGAAGATAAGATGATAGTTCTGGAGGCAGATACTATAAGTGTCATTCGTGTGGATAATGAGAAGGTCTATGTTGTTTCTGAAGGCGTTACCTACAGAGTTGGAAAGAGAATGTATGAGCT
>CAMNGU010000113.1 GCA_946538525.1 uncultured Lachnospiraceae bacterium | reverse complement strand
CTTGCTGACTTATACGCAGGTGTAGTTCAGTGGCAGAACACCAGCTTCCCAAGCTGGATATGCGGGTTCGATTCCCGTCACCTGCTCTTTTTTTGTGTTTTTGGGTGCCAACTTGCTTTAGAAAGTTGAAATAAGCACGAGGAAAAAAGAGCAGTGGTGCCAACTTGCTTTAGAAAGTTGAAATAAGCACGAAGAAAAGAGAGCAGTGGTGCCAACTTGCTTTAGAAAGTTGAAATAAGCACGAGGAAAAGAGAGCAGTGGTGCCAACTTGTTTTACTAACTTGATATAAGCACATATAATATTGCATATGGTTTACATAACTCTTATCAAGATACTGGCTAACATAATAGTGTGCGTATATAAGAGAAAGAAAGCAAGTTGGAACCCCATTAGCTCCCAACTTTTCATACATGCGTGCGTATATGGGAAAAAGAAAACAAGTTGGAACCCCATTAGCTCCCAGCTTTTCATATATGCGTGCGTATATGGGAAAAGGAAAGCAAGTTGGAACCCCACCCAGAAATATCCCGTGCGTATATAAGAGAAAGAAAGCAAGTTGGACCCCCCATCAGTCCCTAGTCCTAAGTGTTTCCCCTAAAGTATATATCCCTATCATCCCTATCTAATATCACTAGAATAACAAAAAGTATTCTACAAATAACAAAAAGCATTCTACAAGTTACAAAAAGCATCTCACAGATAACAAAATGTAAAATATACTTGACAATGTGTCGCGTGGGCTGTATAGTATACTCATCAAAGGAAAAATAGTTTCTATTTGAAAGTGAGGTATTTGATTATGAGAAAGATAAGTTTAAAGGCATTAAAGGAAGCGCCTTTGAGAGTAAAGGTTTTATATTCTATGGCATTTATTTTTACTATGATTGGTTTAGTGACTATGATAATAGATGTTTTAGATATTTATCATATCAAGCTTTGTGTTTCTCTAGCTTTTATTACATGTGGGTCACTTATAAATAATGTGCTGCTTAATAAAAATAAAGACCAGTTATTTAAATAACTTTATCAAACAGATAAGTTGATAATGGTTTTAGTATGACGATGCTAGGGTTAATAAGATAATGATAGTATCGAGTAGATGTAGAAGATAACAGATCTAAGTAGATGGAGGTATATAGGTGGATATTGTATTTTTAGTTTCTATGTTTATAACAATAGTAATTATCTGTGTATTGATAGTATTACTTAATAAGAATTTTCATGTTGATGGTAAAAAAGCTAGATATGATGAGAGACAGGTGTTAGCTCGTGGAAGAGGTTATAAGATTGCATTTTATACAACAGTTATCACTTCTATGATTCCAGCTGTTTTATCTGATAACATTATTCGTTTTCTGGGACCATCAATGTATTTTATACCATTATCTGTTGGTCTTATGGTATATATTTCTTACTGTATATGGAATGATGCATATCTTGAGCTTAATCTAAATAAAAAAAGCTGGATTATATATATGGTTATGATTGGACTATTTAATATCTTTTTGTTCTTATTACATATAAAGGAGGGATATGTTAAAGATGGTGTGATTAGCATATCTGCGGTCAATTTGTTGATGGGAATTATGTGTATTGTTATATTAATTCAGATTTTTATTAAAGATATAGTAGATAAGAAGAGGGAGGCTGATGACGATGAAGAATTTGAAGCTTAAAGCCGCCCGGGCTGGAAAGGATATGTCTCAGGCTGATCTTGCAACAGCAGTAGGTGTATCGAGACAAACTATTAATTCAATTGAAAAGGGTGATTATAACCCCACAATCAATTTATGCATATCTATATGTAAAACCTTGGGGAAAACATTAGATGAAATATTTTGGGAGGAGTAGAGTTGCAGTTTACTCCTAAATGTTTACCATTTACGACAATTAAATGATTTTAAATAATTACGGATATAAAATATCGCTATAAATGTGGTAGGAGGATTTGTGATGTCACTAGTAGTTAAGAATTTGTTTAAGAAATACGGAGAAAAGATAGTAGTTGATGATATAAGCTTCGAGATGTCCAAGCCAGGTGTTTATGCACTTCTTGGAACAAATGGAGCAGGTAAGACTACATCTATTAGAATGATTCTGGGAATGCTAGATAAAGATGGTGGAGAGGTTACCTGGAATGGTAAGCCGCTCAATTTTGATACATGTAATATCGGTTATCTTGCAGAGGAAAGAGGCCTTTATCCGAAGTACACACTTATTGATCAGATAAGATATTTTGGGGAACTTCGTGGAGTCGATAAGAAGACAGTTGATGAGCGTATCAAATACTGGGCAGAAAGACTTAAGGTTGAAGAATATCTCTATCCTGAGAAGGCTGCTGAACTTCTTGAGAAACAGCAGAACGAAGGAAGAGTAAGATATGACGAAAATGGAAATATTATCGAAGAGAGTGCGGCTCCAAAGGCGAAGGGCAGAGGAATGAGAAAAAAGCCTAAGCTTCAGAGTCCAGATCAGTTATCAAAGGGTAATCAGCAGAAGATTCAGTTTCTTATCGCTATGATTTCTGAGCCAGAACTGTTAGTACTAGATGAACCATTTTCAGGTCTTGATCCAGTAAATACAGATATTCTTAAAGAGGTTGTTAGAGAACAGATAGCTGCTGGAAAGTACATTATCATGTCTAGCCATCAGATGGAAGTTGTAGAAGAGTTCTGTACAGACATAACCATCCTTCATAGATCCAAGGCAGTAGTATCTGGAAATCTAAATGAGATTAAGAAGTCTCGTGGTCGTGTAAATCTTAATTTGAAGGTTGAACAAGATATCTCTTCCTATATTCAAGCTGCAGGCGTTGAACTAGTGGCAGAAAAGGAATATGAATACACACTGAAGGTTACTGGCGATGAGCAGGCTAATAAGCTTCTTAGCAGCCTGATAGCAGCAGGTATTCCAATTGTTAAGTTTGACCTTAGTGAAATGTCACTGCATGAAATCTTTGTAAATGCAGTTGGAGAAGTACCTGAAGCATAGAGCTTACTAGGTTTATGTATAAAACTAGAAATAGAATTCTATGAGCTAAAAATTATAGAAAGAATTGGTTTACATAATGTTTTCGGCAAGAGGAAAAAGAAATGAACAAAAGAGAAAATATATATAGCCTTGAGGGCTTTGGAAAGGTGTTCAGATTCACCATGAGACAGACCTTCAAGAATAAAGGTTATCTAGTATCCTTTGTAATGTTTGTGCTTATGATGACGCTGATGGGACCTATCCAGTTTCTTAGCCAGAGAGCAGGACAGGGGGCTGCGAAAGATAGTATCGACTTTAATCCATCTCAGGTGGAAGTAGAGAATATCTACATCTATAACGAGACAGCTGTCATGATCGATAAAGCAGACCTTGAAGAATTATACAAGGGAAATGAAGACGATGAGGCCTCTGAAGAAGCTGAATCTGGCAAGGGAATCACAGAAGATAAGATTATAATCTGCGAATTACTTGAAGGAATAAATACAGATGAAGCAACTATGATGGAACAGCTTACAGATAAAGATATGCTGGTTTTCATTTCCATGGATGAAAAGGGATACTATGTAAATGGTGTCGTAAGCAAAGACTCAAAAGTTAAGGTTGATGACCTGGACGATGTAACAGAAATTGTAAAGAATACATTTGACGAAAAGCGTCTTGAGAGCAGCAATGTTAGTGAAGAAGATGCAAAGATGATATTCTCTGGAGTAAATACTAACGGAGTTATTTCAGAAAATGATTATAAGTCGGAAGCTTCTCAGACAGTATCAAGAGAAAGATATATGTTCTATATGCTGGGATATTCAATGATAATTTTCATCGTTATATCAATGTCCACATCATATATCATCACATCAGTAACAGAAGAGAAGCAATCCAAATTGGTAGAAACCCTTCTCGTAAGTGTAAGACCTATGGCGCTTCTTATTGGTAAGATTTGTGGAATGATGAGCTATGTAGTCCTTTTACTTACTTGCGGAGTTATTGGTTCTAATATTTCAAACCTGGTTATGAAAAATGTATTTCATATCAGTGAGGCGGAGTTTTCCAATAAGGGATTTAACTTCTCAATCTTTAAGGATTTTGGTGTTGTAGGTGGAATAGCTCTTGCAATATCTATACTATTTGCATTCTTTGCATTTGGAATGATCAGCGGACTATTTGGAAGTACTTGTAACAAGACTGAAGATATTCAAAATGCAACAGGAAATGTTATGACATTTTCTATGGTAAGTTATTTTGCAGCTATTGGTATGGGCTGCATGGATATTGATGCTGTAAATATGGTAGGAGCAATAATTCCTCCATTTTCATTCTTTACGGCTCCGGTAGCATATGTAACAGGAAGAATTGGAATTGCAGTTCTTTTAGTAGCTTATGCTATTCAGATTGTAGCCATTATATTAATCATCAGACTCTCAGCAAAGAGCTACCGCAATCTGCTTCTCAGCGATTCAACAACGCAGAAGCTTAGTGCGATATTTAAGTCAGCAAAGGGTTAGGGGGCAGAAAAATGTTTAAGAATTTTGATAAAGTATTTAAATTTACATTTAAGAATCAAACTTCCACAAATGGTTATAAGTTCGGAACTATCATTACAGCACTTATACTCTTTATGATTCCAGTTATCGTATTTGTACTTGCTGGAGTTCTTTCGAATGAAGAAGATGATGAACTAAAAACTTGTGGTGTAGATAGAATCTATGTGGTAGACGAATTATCACCGGAAGCAAAATTTGATACGCTGAACATGCTGGGGGTTGAAGGCTATGAAGAAATTCAGTACTCAAATGCAGCATCAGTTGAGGAAGCTCTTTCACTAATAGAAGAGCGAAATGAGACAACAAGCGTAGTTCTTGAAATAAAGAAAGAATACAGTAGTATTAACAGTAGGATCATTCTTCCAGATGCTTCAACAGTTGAGGAGGAAGATGTCGAAAACTATAATGATTTTATTGAAGAGATAGGAACATCATTTGCCATAATAGCATCTGGTGTATCAGTTCAGGATCTTGGACAGATTATGGCTCAGACAGAGTCTTCTGTATATGATACAGAGGGATATAAAAATGGAACTGATCTATATTCAGATCAGGACAAATTAGATCAGCAAAAGAATGAGGAAATCCTTCCGGTTTTCAGAATTATTCTTACATATACAGCAGTAGTAATAATCTACATGATCATTATCCTCTATGGAAATAGCATTCTTCAAAATATTGTACTTGAAAAGAGTTCAAAATTGATGGATACGATGCTTATATCTGTATCGCCTGAAGCACTTATCTTTGGAAAAATGTTGGCTATCATCACATCTGGTATTATGCAGCTGTTCATCTGGATAGCTGGATTAGTAGGAGGAATGGTAGTCGGATTAAAGATTTACGATATATTCTATGGTGATATTGGAGGAACAGTGGTAACCTTCCTTAAGAGCTTTTCAGAGATGGGGCTGTTTAAACCAGTAAATGTGATTATTGGAATTCTGGCTCTCATTGTTGGAATAATCATGTATGCTTCCATGTCAGCAGTTGCTGGTGCTATCTCTAGCACAAGAGAAGAAGCTGCAAGTAACCAGAGCCTCTTTGTAGTAGTACTTCTTATAGCTTTCTATGCAGTACTCTTTAAGGGAATTTCAACATCAAATGTTGCAACATGGCTTTACCTTGTACCATTTACATCTGCTATGGTTCTTCCTTCAGGAATTTGCACAGGAGTGATATCAACTGGAGTTGCTGCCGCCGGACTTGGAATACTTATAATATGTTGCGTGGGTCTGATAATTTTAGCAGGACGACTTTATAAGATGATGTCACTTTATAAGGGAAATGCAGTTAACATCAGTAAGGCACTTAAGATGCTTGCAGGTAAGTAGATTAAAATGTTTTATGGTGTCAAAAGGTATTTTTGTCACCTATATCATGATATAACCTAATAAAAATATAAACAGTAACGGTTCTTCTGTTTTCTTATATGTTTCTTATAAGTTTTTGATTAGTTTCTAATAAGTTTCTAATATAAAACTTTTGATATATAAGATGGCAGGAGGACCGTCTTTTTTATTGCAAATAATTCTTTCATATATGGCCATTTTATGATATATTATGGCCTGTGGTTTTATGCGGACCACTATTTTTTTTGTAAAGCAAATAGAAAGTAGAGTGTTTTAAAATGGGAAACTTTATTGACAATCTTGCAAAGTATAATGATATAGTAAATAGCTTTGTATGGACTAAGGTTGGAGTATGGCTTCTAATAGCAACAGGAATCCTGATGACGATTCTTACTAAGTGCTTTCAGGTGACTCACATCAAGCACTGGATGAAGAAGACAGTTGGTAGCCTTTTTGATGATAAGGTAAAGGGACATACCAATGACAAAGCTTCAATATCGCAGTTTCAGGCACTTTGTACAGCTCTTGCTGCTACTGTAGGTGTAGGTAATATTGCTGGTGTTGCAGCTGCTATTATGACTGGTGGTCCTGGTGCAGTTTTTTGGATGTGGGTTGCAGCTTTCTTCGGAATGATGACCAACTATTCAGAGAATATTCTTGGTATATATTTTAGACGCAAGAATCATGCAGATGAGTGGTCAGGTGGTGCCATGTATTACTTGGAAGATGGGCTTGGTGGATACAAGAATATGAAAGCTGTTGGAAAGGTTTTAGCAGTTATCTTTGCAATTTGTGCGGTGTTAGCATCATTTGGAATTGGTAACATGGGCCAGGTCAATAAGATAGTAATTAACTTTACATCAGCATTTAAGATTCCTGTTCTTTCAGAGAAGATTCTCTATTCATCAGGTGGAAGTGATGTGACTCTCTATATGCTCATTGTGGGAATAATTCTTATGGTGGTTGTAGGTATCGTGCTCCTGGGGGGGCTTCAGAGAATCGCTGCAGTAGCAGAGAAGATTATTCCATTTATGGTTGTGGCATTTATTGTTGGTTCCATAGTAATAATCATTGGAAATGTTACTCATGCGCCACATGCATTTAAATGTATCTTCTCCATGGCATTTTCAAAACAGGCTGCCTGGGGTGGTGCTGCAGGTATTACACTTAAGACGATTGTGACTATGGGTTGCAAGAGAGGTGTGTTCTCTAATGAAGCAGGTCTTGGTTCTTCTGTTATGGTTCATAGTAATTCAAATGTTCTTGAGCCTGTTAAGCAGGGAATCTGGGGAATCTTCGAAGTATTCGCTGATACTATTGTAATCTGTACTATGACAGCACTTACAATTCTTACTTCAGGTGTTATAAACCTTGAAACAGGAGAGGCAATTACAGAAAGTGATTCAACTTTGGTTGCAGAGGCATTTAATACTGTTTTCAAGTTTGGAGATTTTGAGTTTGGTAGATACTTTATCGCCCTTGCAATTTTACTTTTTGCATTTACTACAATCCTCGGATGGTCACATTATGGTTCTAAGGCTGTGGAGTATCTTGCAGGAGATTGTGCTCCGATTGTAACTAAGGTATATAAAGTGATCTTCGTATTGATGATCCTTTCAGGAGCTTTGATGACGTCATCAATTGCATGGGATATATCAGATACATTTAATGGTCTTATGATGCTTCCTAACCTTATTGGTGTTATATCTTTATCACCACTGGTTATGAAACTGACACGGAATTATGTGGAGCGTAGACTTCATGGAAGGACAGATGTAAAGCCGATGTTGTCTCATTTCCCTGAGATAGAAGAGGAAAATATCAAGATGATTGAAGAGACAGGCGAAGAATAAAAGGTGTTCGACATATCATGTCCACATTATAGTTGATAAAGAAGTTGAAAATGAATGGTTTTAAATCATTTATTTCGTTGTATGAATTCACAATATTTGTTACAATCGAGATATGTTTCTGTGATTATGAAAAGCGCAGAAAAGGGGTTTTATAAAGAGATTGTAATAAGGAGGATTACAAAATGTTACAGAGTAGACCGGATAATATGGAGCG
>CAMNGU010000112.1 GCA_946538525.1 uncultured Lachnospiraceae bacterium | reverse complement strand
ATAATTCAAGCCATTTATTATTATTTCATTTTAAAAATACGCCTTTGTTTCAAAAGCGCCTTTTTATTATATCACATGATTACAAAATAAGTGTCAAAAATCATTATTATTATCCAAATGGATTTCTTATGACTTTTGACACTTATTATTGTTTTTATGATTTATTTTATTATCTATTACTATTTATTTTTTTTCAATACTATTGAGAGACCAAATATAGCATATTAGCTGCAAACCAAATCCACACCATTATAATCTATTCTTACTGTATCACCCATTGCAAGTGAGTTACTAAGTATGGCTCTTGCAACCAGAGTTTCAATATTCTTCTGAAGGAATCTTTTAAGTGGTCTTGCTCCATAAACCGGATCATAACCACTATCAATTATATAATCTCTAGCCGCAGGAGTAAGTTCAATTGAAAGCTCCTTATCTGCAACACGCTTATTTAGATCCTTCATCAGAAGCTCAACTATTCCTGCAATATTATCCTTAGTAAGTGGCTTAAACATGATTATCTCATCCAATCGATTTAGGAACTCAGGTCTAAAATGAAGCTTCAGCATATCTGTTACCTGCTTTTCTGCTTCTTCCTTAATATTTCCATCATCATCAATACCTTCAAGCAGGAACTCTGAACCAATATTTGAAGTCATGATAAGTATTGTATTCTTGAAGTCCACCAGGTTACCCTTGGAGTCAGTAATACGACCATCATCCAGAATCTGAAGCATAATATTAAATACATCAGGATGCGCCTTCTCAACCTCATCGAAAAGAACTACTGAATATGGACTTCTTCTAACAGCATCTGTAAGCTGTCCGCCCTCATCATAACCCACATATCCTGGAGGCGCTCCGATAAGACGTGACACACTATGTTTCTCCATATATTCACTCATATCGATTCTGATTATATTATTCTCATTATCAAAGAGGGCCTCAGCCAGAGTCTTTGCCAGCTCAGTCTTACCAACACCTGTAGGACCAAGGAAGAGAAATGAACCGATAGGCTTTGATGGATCCTTGATACCAGCCTTAGATCTTATAATAGCTTCACTTACTAATGAAACCGCTGTATCCTGTCCTACTACTCTCTTATGAAGTTCATCTGCAAGATGGAGAGTTTTATTTCTCTCTGACTCCGAAAGCTTTGATACAGGAATTCCTGTCCACTTGGAAATAATCTTTGCAATCTCTTCATCAGTTACATTTTCATGTAGTAACTGTCTTTCCTTCATGGAACTGCTGTTCTCAAGTTCTTCTAATTCTTTCTGCAAATCTCGAATAGTTCCATATTGAAGTTTTGCAGCAGTCTCATAATCATTTCTTCGCTGAGCTATCTCCAGATCATCCTTGGCATTCTCAATTTCTTCTCTCAGCTTTTTAACTCTTTCAACCTCAGCTTTTTCATTTTCCCAGGTTGCTTTCATGGAATTTGCTTTATCCTTCAACTCTGCCAGTTCACTCTCAATGCTGGCAAGTCTTTCCTGAGATAAACGGTCATCTTCATTCTTAAGTGCTGTAACCTCAATCTCTAACTGCATGATCTTACGATTGATTTCGTCCACCTCCGCCGGCATTGAATTCAACTCTGTCTTGATCATGGCGCAGGCTTCATCCACCAGGTCGATGGCCTTATCAGGAAGGAATCTGTCAGTAATATATCTATTTGAAAGTGTGGCGGCTGCAACCAGTGCACCATCACTTATCTTAACACCATGGAATACCTCATAACGGTTCTTAATACCTCTAAGAATAGAGATAGTATCTTCCACAGTTGGCTCATTTACCTGTACAGGCTGAAATCTTCTCTCAAGAGCCGCATCCTTCTCAATATACTTTCTATATTCATCAACTGTTGTGGCACCTATACAGTGAAGTTCACCTCGAGCCAGCATAGGTTTCAGCATATTGCCTGCGTCCAGAGAACCGTCAGTTTTTCCGGCACCTACAATAGTATGAAGCTCATCAATGAAGAGAATTATCTGACCATCAGATTTCTTAACCTCATCCAAAACAGATTTAAGTCTTTCCTCAAATTCACCACGGTACTTTGCGCCTGCTATAAGAGAACCCATGTCCAATGCAAATATCTCTTTATCCTTAAGAGAATCTGGAACATCACCCTTTACAATTCTCTGCGCCAGTCCTTCAATAGCTGCTGTCTTACCAACACCAGGATCACCAATAAGTACAGGGTTATTCTTTGTCTTACGAGAAAGAATACGAACTATATTTCTTATCTCTGCATCACGGCCAATTACAGGATCAAGTTTCTGCTCCCTTGCACGCTGAACAAGATTGTAACCAAACTTTTCAAGGGCATCATATGTATCCTCAGGATTATCGGACTCTACCTTCTTATTTCCTCTAACTTCAGCAAGTGTTTTAAGGAAATCATTCTTCTTAATGCCAAACTTCTTAAGCAGATTCTTAACATCAGATGATGCCTTATCCATTAACGCGATAAACAAATGTTCAACGGAAATGTAAGCGTCACCCATATTCTTTGCTTCTGTCTCTGCTGCCAGCATAACACGACTCATTTCCTGACTCATATAGATATCCTCTGAAGAACCGGAAACTCTAGGTCTTTTCTTAATAAGCTCTTCAGACTCATTTATAAATGCTGCTACTGCTATTCCCATTTTTTCCAGAAGCTTCTTGATCAGGCTGTCGTCTATAGTAAGAAGGCTATACAGAAGATGCTCTGAAGAAACTTCCTGATTGCTGTTTTCCATTGCTAGTCTTTGACATCCTTCAATTGCCTCAATGGACTTTCTTGTTAACTTATCCGCATTCATTAAATCAACTCCTCTCTTTATCAAAATTTTAGACTTGTTAGCACTCTCGCTTGGTGAGTGCTAATCTTGTTGATTATGTTATACCACCGTCCTTCTCCCATGTCAAGAGGTAGTTGGTGTGCAAACGGGGACAGGTCCAAATTGCACATTTCGTGCAATTTGGACCTGTCCCCGTTCACACATTATTATTTAAACCAATAAACTAGATCAGTTTTGTTCCACAATTTGAACAGAACTTAGCGCCATTTGTTGCTGTTCCACACTCTGGACAGAACTTAGGAGCTGTAGCACCTGCTGGAGCAGCCTGCTGAGGCGCTGCCTGCTGTGGCTGTGCCTGTGTCTGCTGCTGTCCAAAGTTCATCTGTCCCATCATCTGATTAGCCATAGCTGCGCCCATCATCATTTCAGCCATGTTACCCATAGTTGAATTACCACCTGTCTTTCCTTCAGCAACGGCATCAACCATAGAAAGCTGTGTATACTTTCCAACATCTCCAACCATTGCCTGAGCTGCGTTCTTATTAATTGCTGCCTGAACCTCTTCTGGGTAATTGAAGTTATTGATACTGAAACCTGTTACAGAAATACCATCCTTACTGATTTCCATATCAAGATCTTCCTGAATACCCTTAGAAATATCAAAGGCGTTTGCCTGAAGATTGAACATATCCTTACCTTCTCTTGAAATCCACTTCATAAGAAGCTGATCAAGAACAGTAGTAATACGAAGCTTTACATCTTCGATTGAATAAGACTGCTTAACACCAGCAACCTTATCAATAAGTGTCATATAATCAGAAACCTTAACATTTGCAGTACCATTTGCTCTAACTGGCATTCCGCCTGGAAGGCTTGGATGCTGAAGCTGAATAGGTCCCTTAGTTCCCCACTTAATTGTGAATTCCTTTGTATTTACAAAAAGAACTTCTGCTCTAAGTCCTGAGTTAAAACCAAACTTAAATCCCTTAAGAGTTGAAAGGAATGGAATGATCTTTGACTCTATATCATAGTCGCCCTCTTCCTGGAAAACACCTTCAACCTTTCCCTGATAAAGGAATATGGCATCCTGTCCTGGACGGATAATAAGTCTAGAACCCTTCTTTATTTCCTTATTGGTCCATTTCCAGAAGATTAAATTGTCATCAAACTCTTCCCACTCAACTACATTTGCAAATTGATTTGATAGTATACCCATACTTACCTCCATATTAGTTTTATATTTTCTTAATTATTCCCAGAATTATTCTCGGAACCAGCTTCAGAGTCATCTCCAAAGCCATCAAAAATATCTATATTCTCAGAAGCACCAATATCCCCAGAAATGTCTATACTTTCAGGAGTTACACTCTCATATTTCTCAGCAAGACTTTCCAGGTCACTGTAATTCTGAGTTACCGGTCCACGCTCCAGCTCTGCCATAGCATTAGCCCTATCCAAAGCATAATCCGCTTTCTCATTCATTTTATTAAACATCTCATCAGGATTTCCCGAGCCGGCCTTTGCTGCAATCTGATTCATCTTCTGCTGAGCATTAGCAGCTTCCATCTTGCTTTTAATCTCATTAAGTTTAGATTCCAGTGTGGAAATGTCCCCACTCAGCTTATCATTCATCTTAACAAGAGCATCCATATTCGCCTTGGATTGCTCATATTTCTGATTAAGCACCAATCCATCTTCCTTAACTTTTTCAAGCCTTCTCTCATAGGTTCGTACATCTGAAGAATTGCCAGCTTCAGTCGCTTTCTGAATATATCGCTCCAACTTTTCCTGCTCAGCAATATTTTCGTCTACTGCTCTCTCAGCCCTCTGGAAATCAATCTTCAAAGCTGCAGTTTCTGACTTAACCTGACCCAGATCAGTCCTTAACTGATTCAAATACTTTTCAATAGTTCGTTCAGGATGCTTATCCTCATTATTAAACATGGCATGAATATTCGACGCCATTATATCCTTAAATCTGCTTAATATACCCATACCGTCCCCCTAAATTATTTAGACCAGAGATAACAATATGCCTGTGTTCTTGCCGCAAATCTTTCTGTCTTCAGAAGTTCACGCACTTCCTCCCTAGTATACCACGCAGCCTCTATCTCTTCAAATGAAGAATCACTTTGTCTAATCTCTCCATCACACTTTCCCACAACGCAGACATTCATCTCATTTGAGAATCCGACTGCACTGTAACTAAGGCCTATCACATCCTCTATGGAAATGAGTTCGAGACCGGTTTCTTCTCTAAGTTCTCTTGCTGCCGCTGTTTTCGCATCCTCTCCAGGATCTATAAGACCAGCAGGAAAGTTATACACCCACATTCCAGCAGCCATACGGAACTCCTTATTTAGAAGTATCTTCTCTCCATCCGGACTAGTCAAAATGAGAACTACCGCATCAGGTTTATCACCATGAAGTTCTTCGAAGGTAGTTATGTCCTTCCTTCTACTTATGATCTCATAATTCTTATCCTGTCCATCTTCAGTTTTGTACTGTATGTCATATCGGGTAATGAATCTGCCTTCCTCACCCTTTTTTATTCCTTGAAATCGCATATCGATGTCCTGTCTATAATAGTTTGTGAATAAAAGCGCTAATTCACTTCGTAAATTGCTATTTCCTCATATTTTGGCGCGTCATGAATTCAAATTTTTTTTTCTGCAAGCAGAAAAAAATTATATCCATATATAACAACACGGATTGCTGCGTTTCTTCGAAACTCCCGCAATCCTCAAAATATTCGGAAACCGCTAATTTACTTCGTAAATTGCTATTTCCTCATATTTTGGCGCGTCATGAATTCAAATTTTTTTTTCTGCAAGCAGAAAAAAATTTGAATTATGACTCTGTTGTTATATATTGTCGTTGATTTTATTTCTATATTCTTTAGGGGTTACTCTCTTTACCTTCTTGAACACACTGATAAAGTAGCTGTGAGATGAGAAGGATAGATCTGTCGCTATTTCAATACTAGACTTATCTGTATAACTAAGGAGCCAACATGCTTCCTCAATCTTTTCATTTCGAATGTACTCACTTACGGTACATCTCATTTCCTTCTTAAATAGCTTTGAAAGGTAAGTCTCATTCAGTCCAACCACCTCGGCCAGTTCTGAAACTGTAACATTGTCATGAATGTGACTTCTAATATAATTTACGCACTCTTTAATCTGCTTTGAATTAGCATTTTGAAATGTGTTCTCATTCATATACTTTGTATAATGAGCCACCATGTCCCACTGAATACTAATTACTTCGTCCACAGAAGTTGCTGAATCTGCTTTCTTTATATAAGCATCACTAAGCTTATATCCCACATCCTCTGGCATACCTCTTCGTATACAAACTCTGGTAATAATAGCAGTCATTGAAACGAAATGATAAAGGGCATTACGAAGTGGATTATCTGACAAAATCCCTCTTTCAGCAGCATTAGCTTTTGGGCCACTTTCCCATAAAACCCTTACTTCTTCCTGCTTTCCATCTGCTATCAGATTATAAAACGCCATCTCATCGGCATAAGTCGGATGTTTGATCTCACTTTCTCTTTCTGAAAATAATATTTCAGTTATATCCTTCCTTATATCTGGCATATCCAACCCCCTATTATATAAAAATATTTATTAATTTTATTCCTCTCAGCTTGTGATTTGGGAGAAAACTAATTTTTTTTAACATAATCAAAAATTTGATACAAATAACAACTTTTTTGTAGAATTAAATATCCAAAATGAATATACTTAATTCAACAATTAGTTAAGCCCCCTGTTTAAGAAGATTTATCTTCTTAAATCATATAAATACTTTTAACCTTCACTAATGGTAAAAGGATGGATTCGCAAGGATCTGTCCTTTTATCTTTTTATACGCCATGTAGAATATTTAAATATTATACATTAGAATTCCTAAATTTTGCAAGATTTGATTAATAATTATTCCCTATATATTTCTTTATAAAGTAACTGTAAATGAAATCACAGGCTTCTTGTAATTTACACTTATCTTTCCCTTAAACATTCTTACCAGGCTCTCAGCCATGGAAAGACCTATTCCATATCCCTTTTTCTCACTATTATGGGATTTATCTTCTCTATAAAATCTATCGAAAAACTGTTTATAATCTACTCCCTCTCCAGCCGAATAATCATTTGATACCACAAATACAGCATTTTTTCCCTTTTTGGAAAGACTAACGGAAACAGAACCATTTTCATCGCAATATTTCACTGCATTATCCATAAGAATATTCACCAGCTCATGAAGTCCCTTCTGATCCGCCTGTACATGAACATCATCAGCAATCTCTGTATTAAGAGTAATTCCTTTAGTTTCTGCAATAGCTTTAAAGGATCCCATAACGCTATTCGCTTCTTCTGACATATCTACATCACTTAATACAATATCCTGTTTCTCCTCTAACTTAGAAAGTACCACCAGCTGAGAGATGAGTTCTGAAAGTCTATTTACCTGTTTCACTGTACTTTCAGTCCATTCACTCTTTCCATTTATCATCTCAATAACTTCTGTATTTGCTGAGATTACAGCAAGAGGAGTTTTCAGCTCATGACTGGCATTTGTAATGAATTCCTTCTGGGCCTCAGAATTCTTAATATACGGACGAACAACTCTTCTGGCGAAGATTGAGAGAATCAAGATAACGATAAGCATACTGAGAATACCAATATATATAGAAAATCTTAGAAGATAATTCACAGTTGAGAAGCTTCTAGTACAATCCATTATGGTCAGCCTCATCACATCCCCCATATCCGTTTTAAGATATGCATAGCTAAGGTAATCATAGATAAATACTCCTCTTACAGATTTTCTACTTACTGCATACTTGATAAAGTCATTTATCTCTGAATCTTCGATAGCTGCAATATGCTCAGCATTAAAATCAATAACATTTCCCGCGTTATCAACCATGACAGTTATATATCTGGTATCATACTGAGTTTCAGGAGTAATCTGCTTATTCTTCATCATCTCAATTTCTTCAGTCTTAATAGTTGTATCCGAATTTTGTGATACAAAATTAAGTCTCGTATAAATATCAGAAACTGTATTTCGATAAATTATAATATTTATAGAACCAAGCACTATAACAAGCACTATCAAAACTGATAGTGTGGCTATACCTATGAACTTAAGTCGAAGTTTTCTATACATATTTTAGCCTTTCTAATTAGTCTTTCTAATTAGCCTCTCTACA
>CAMNGU010000111.1 GCA_946538525.1 uncultured Lachnospiraceae bacterium | reverse complement strand
AGAACCATCCACGAGTCTGATCAACCGCCTCTGAGATAAAGTCTGCAGGGAAGTTTTCATTGAAGATATCTTCATTCTCAAATGGATAATGCCACTGAGCAAATGGCATTGCTCCTGAATCGAACCAACAGTCGATAACTTCAGGAACTCTTCTCATTGGCTTGCCACAATCAGGACAAGTAAGCACTACTCCGTCAACAAATGGTCTGTGGAGCTCGATATCCTCAGGAACATCGCTTCCATCTTCCATCTTTCCACGCTCACGAAGTTCTGCGATGGAACCAACTGCATCTCTCTTACCGCAAGCTGCACACTCCCAAACATTGAGAGGAGTACCCCAGTAACGGTCACGAGAAAGTCCCCAATCCTGAACATTCTTAAGCCATTCGCCAAATCTTCCCTGGCCAATTCCTTCAGGAATCCAATTAACTGTATTGTTATTAGCAACCATACGGTCACTAACTTCTGTCATCTTGATGAACCATGACTCTCTTGCGTAGTAGATAAGTGGTGTATCACATCTCCAGCAGAATGGATAGTCATGTTCAAACTTAGGTGCTGAGAACAGTAAGCTTCTTGAATCAAGATCCACAAGAACCTTTGGATCAGCATCCTTAACGAAGAGTCCGGCAAATGGAGTATCTTCTGTCAAGTTACCTTCTGAATCAACAAACTGAACGAATGGCAGATCATACTTACGACCAACTCGTCCATCATCCTCACCAAATGCAGGAGCGATATGAACAATACCTGTTCCATCTGACATTGTTACATAATCATCTGCAACGATGAAATGTGCCTTCTTATGTTGCTTTGCAGCACTTGCTGCAGCACCTTCATAAAGCGGCTCATACTCTCTACCTTCAAGGTCAATACCCTTGTAAGACTCAAGCTTTACATATGCTTTTCCGTCTGTAGCAGAAGTATCATACTTATTTACATGCTTTCCTTCATCATTCTTTACCTTCTCTTCAGCAAGAGGTCCAAGAACAGTATCAAGGAGAGCATCTGCCATAATATATGTATAGCCATCGCAAGCCTTAACCTTGCTATAGCTTTCTTCTGGATTAACACAAAGTGCCAGGTTTGATGGAAGAGTCCATGGAGTCGTTGTCCATGCAAGGAAATAATACTGCTCTTCCCCTTCAGCAACCTTCGCCTTGAAACGAACTACTGCTGATCTTTCTTTAACAGCCTTATAACCCTGAGCAACCTCATGAGAGGATAGAGGAGTTCCACATCTTGGACAATAAGGTACAACCTTGAAGCCCTTGTAGAGAAGTCCCATATCCCAAATCTTCTTAAGAGCCCACCACTCTGACTCAATATAATTATTATGGTATGTTACATATGGATCATCCATATCTGCCCAGAATCCAACCTTACCGGAGAATTCTTCCCACATACCTTTATACTTCCAAACCGACTCTTTACATTTGCCGATAAATGGTTCAATTCCGTATTCTTCTATCTGCTCTTTTCCATCGATTCCGATTTCTTTCTCAACCTCAAGCTCTACTGGAAGACCATGTGTATCCCATCCAGCCTTACGAATAATCTTGTGACCCTTCATTGTCTGATATCTTGGGATCATATCCTTGATTACTCGAGTAAGAACATGTCCTATATGTGGCTTTCCATTTGCTGTTGGAGGTCCATCATAAAAAGTATAGGTAGGAAGATCTTTCTTCTCATCTATACTTTTCTCGAATATTTTTTCTTCTTTCCAGAATTTTAGTACTTTTTCTTCATTTTCGGTAAAATTCAGTTTAGTTGATACCTTATCGTACATTTTATTTTTCCTCTCAATTTTCCTCTCAAAAATATATTTGTTTTATCAAATTTTAAATTCTTTATTTTATATCTAGTCTTTTATCTAATCTTTTATCTAGTATTTTATCTAATCTTTTATTTCTTTCTGTTTTCTAGTTTTCTCTAGTCTTCTCTAGTCTTCTTTCTTGTCACCAAGTGTCTGTGTGAGGTAATCATTTACAACCTTAGCGACATCATCTGTATAAAGGCCATGAACTGCACAAGCCTCAGCCAATGATTCAAACTGAGATACTCCACAGCTAATACAGTGCATTCCACATTTCATAAGAACAAGAGATGCATCCGGATACATGGTGATAATATCACCAATAATCATATCTGGGGTAATATATTCAATAATGCCGTCCTCGTCCACATTAAGTGTAGATGGGTCTGGTCTCTCAATCTTTTTTTCTGTTTTAGTGTTGTCTGCGTTTGTAGATACATTATTCTCAGAAGCATTATCTCCAAATGCTTCTGCCTGAGTTGTAACTATCTTTTCTGCATCAACATTTCCTGCATTAAATTCTTCTGCCATAACTTTCCTCTTTCCTAAATCTGTATACTAATATAAATACTAATATAAATACTAATTTATACAGATTATGTTTATATTTAGCTTTAAAAAGCCTAATTTATTTATTTTTGATTTTTTATTTTGATTTTATAATTTTTTTGATTCTTGTAAACTACAGGATATCAATAATCTTTCCAACTACTGTGAACTTATCACGAATCTTATCCAGCTCTTTTTCCACATCATGTTTCTTCGTAAAGACTTCCTCATAGGTATTGCTCTCTGTTGTGAAATACATATAAATCTTCCCATGAGCAAAACAGATTCTAACTATCTTTCCAAGCTGAAGTCCTACGAGCTGTCTAAGCTTATCAACCATATTTGTTGTAAGTAAAGTATTTGCTTCTTTTTCATCAAATGCATATACTCTAAACATTCTGCTGATAACTTCATTCTTTGGATTGATCAGATGCACATTATGATTTTGGCAATCAATAATTGGTGCAGAAGAAGATGTAAAAACTACCGGGTTGATATTCTTTGTATCGATATCAAACACGAAAAATCTTCCTCTAACATGAGCATCATTTATCTCACAATCTTCAAACACATCGCAATTAGAAAATCTTACGCCTTTATGTACGCCCTTAAGCTCGTTACATGAAGTATATTTATACTCCTTAGTGTCTGAAAACATGTTTGTTGCAATTATCTCTCTCTCAGTTGGGCCACCCTTTTTAGAGAAATCTCCTTCTTCGAAGAATTCTCTGGCATATGGTGTTACCACACACTCCCTATAGTCCTTCTTAATCTCATTAAGTCTCACCTGAAGCTTAATTCTGTAAGACATGAACAATGCTAAAATAACCATTGATACTGCAAATATCAAAATACCATAGGACAACCATACTCCTGAATGGTTAAGATAAATCGCATATAAACCTGCTATAACCAGAAACGCAAACATTCCACTAATAGCGTTAATCTGATTCTTCAACTTCTTAATCCCGAGATTTTTTTCAAGTTTTTTTATTAACTTTCTTTTTTCCAATATCTCATCTCCACACCATATAAATACAAACATATACAGTTTATCATTTTACCTTTGAAAATACAATCTAAAAACCTTTAATTTTACTAGTTAAAATATGGCATAATTAACATACAAAAAACCACAAAACAAAAGGCGCGAATGCATTAAATCCGCATCCCCGCCTATCATTTTAATTTATTTTTTATAAATTTATTTAATTATTCAATTTTTTGAAGAGCTTTGTCTATTATAGCAGCCCCAATAATTAGCTTATTTTTTCTAATCTGTTTTACTAATATGCTTAACTAATTTGTATTAATCTGTATTAATCTGTAATAGAGATAAATTCACTCTCTTTCTCTGGCTTATTCACCTCTTTTGGTATGGATAATGTAAGTACTCCGTTGTTGTACTGAGCTTTGATATCGTCCTTTGTTACATTCTTTCCAACATAAAAGCTCCTCTCTGTCTTACCATGGAATCTTTCTCTGCAAATGTACTTAACTGGTTCCTTTACTTTTGCCTCGGTATTTTCTTTTGTATTTTCTTTTGTATCTGCTTTAGCCTCAACATTTGTCTCTGCTTTATTCTCGGCTGATTCAGCATCATCACTGACATCTTTCTTCACATCTTTCTTCACATCTTTCTTCTCTGCATGCTCTGCACTTACTATAAGATATCCATTCTTAAGTTCTGCCTTGATCTCGTTCTTCTCATATCCAGGTAACTCCATCTCCAGCTCATACTTATCTTCATACTCCTTGATATCTGTAGTGCATCTCTTCTTATCAACCAGATCATTTCTAATTCTCTTGCCGTAATCAACCGGGAAATTCAATACCTCGTTAAAAAGATCACTATAAAGATTTTCGTCAAAAATGTTTGGATAATACATAATCATTCCTCCTTCTGTTTTCTAATTTCTGTTTTTAATTTCTGTTTTCTGATTTTCGTTTTAATTTTTGTAAATGTCTATATCGGCGTTATTACCGATATATTTAAGTTTTAGTCAGCTCATACAGAAGGTCGCTCTGATCATCCTGATCAGTTTCCAGGAGGGCTTTCTGTAAGCTTTTCCTTAACTCTGTATATGTTATATCACATTTGTTAGCACTCGTCAAGAGTGAGTGCTAACAATTTTTGTTTTTTTTTCTAAACAACAAAAAAACTGAAGGATTCTAAACAGATTTATACAAATCTGAATAAAATCTTCAGCTTTTTATAGGTTTTAAATTCTTAGAATTATTATATTATTATGAATTTAAATATTTGCTTTTTAAAATCATTCTAAGCTTTTCAGGCACATTATCATTTAATGCCTTTTTGACATCTTCTTTTGTTACATCATTGTCCGCAACCAGCCAATATGCCAAAATATTGATCACTCCACTGGCATAAAACTTTATCATCAACTTTATGTCTTTGCCTGGTTCCTTTCCAGTAATCAGTCTCACTTCTTCTTCTATGCATTCACATATATATCTTCCAGTATTAGCCGCATAGGAATCATTTCCACTTGTATTTTTTAATGCATTAACAATAAATTTAGAATTTTTCTCATAACTGGATAAATATTTATCAATAAATTCACTCCAATCAATTAAACCTTCTCTACGCTCACTTAAAAGGCGATTAACACGAGCTTTATGAACGCAGAGTATTAAATCATATTTATCCTTAAAATGATTATAAAATGTTTGAGATGTAACTCCTGCTCTTTCTGATATTTGCTTAACTGTAATCTTATCTAGAGGAGCAGTCATCGCAATTTCATAAAGCGCATCGGCTATCAATTTTTTTGTCTCTTGTTCCTTCATTTTTGTTTGAGTTCTTCCTGTTTGTTTGAGTTTTTTCTGTTTGTTTGAGTTCTTTCTGCTGTTTTTCTGTATTTTTGATATATCGCTGGATATTTGTTTAGGGCTATATTTTTGAGGTATTACCAAGCCTGATCAATCTCTTCAACCTTAATCAGATTAGTATTTCCACTGGTACCATTTACAATACCACCAGTTATAACAACATTATCACCCTTTTCAAGTCCAAGAGCTGCTGTGGCTTCCTGAACCGAATTTCTAAACATCTCTTCCATGCTGTCAAACATTCCACACATAACCGGAGTAATCCCCCAGGACAGATTCAGCTTACGCCAAACCTTTGCAGATGTAGTCATCCCTATAATATCTACAGGACAGCGGAAACGACTTACCATTCTAGCAGTCCTTCCACTTAAAGAATTAACTATGATACATTTAGCATCCACATCAATTGCCATGGTACAAACTGTATGAGAAACCGCATCCAAAGTGCTGCGAACTTCAAAGTCAGCATTTCTAAAACGCTTCTTATAATTTATTTTTGTCTCTGTAAATTCGACGGTTTGAACCATTGTCCTCAAAGCTTCAACCGGATATTTTCCAGAAGCTGTCTCACCTGAAAGCATTACTGCAGAAGTTCCATCATATACTGCATTAGCCACATCAGAGATTTCTGCTCTAGTTGGACGAGGGTTATTGATCATAGACTCCAGCATCTCTGTAGCAGTGATAACCCTGGCTCCCAGCATACGGCATTTGGATATAAGGTACTTCTGTACACTAGGCACTTCCATACCAGGAATCTCTACGCCCAGATCACCTCTGGCAATCATGATACCATCAGAAACCTGACAAATTTCTTCAACATTTTCAACACCTGAACGGTTCTCTATCTTAGCAATGATTTCAACATCCTTGCCACCATTTTCATCAAGAAAGGCACGCATTTCCTGAACATCCTTCTTGGATGAAACAAAGGATGCAGCAACATAATCAGCACCATTCTGGATACCAAAGAGAAGATCCTTCTTATCCTGTTCGCTTAGGAACGGCTGATCAAGCACCTTATTAGGAAAATTCATGGACTTTTTATCAGAAAGAACGCCACCAGCTATACATTCACATATAGCATCATTTCCCTTCAGTTCTTTAACTTCAAATATAACAAGACCATTATTTACCAGAATCCTATCGCCTATCTCAAGATTTTCCATAAGATTCTTATAACTGACAGACACTTTCTCCTGATTACCAACTATGTCATCAGTAGTAAATGTAAATGTGTCACCATCATTTAGGATAATGCTCTTATTCTCAAATGTTCCTATACGATATTCAGGTCCCTTTGTATCAAGCATAATTGCTATAGGCTGTCTAAGATCAGCACGGACTTTTTTAACAAGATCGAATTTTTTCTTATGTTCCTCATGAGATCCATGAGAGAAATTCATTCTTGCAACTGCCATCCCTTCCTCAACCAACTTACGAAGTACAGTTTCATTGTCGCTTGCTGGTCCGATGGTACATATAACTTTTGTCTTTCTCATAATACACTCCTAATTCCACTACGGTTTCTTTACTCCCAGACCATAGATAACAGAATATTATCACTATATTAGGACAATTATCAAGTGAAAAAGGCAACAAATTTAATATGCAACTTTACTATACAAATTCTTTTTATAAAGTCTCTTCACAAAAAAATAGATGCCTTTACTTAATATAAAAGCATCTATCTAACAACTCTCAAAACGCTTTAGAAGCCGTGGCTGGAACCGCCGCCGCCACCGCCTCCGCCGCCGCCGCCACCTCCGCCGCTGGAGGATGAACTTGGTGGGTCATAGCGTCTAGTCTGATGAGTAAATTGTTTTGAATAATTAAGCAGATTCTGCTGCAACTGTATCGCTGCCAGAAGTTCCTGCTCAGATGGCTTTGGAACAGTTGAAAAAGCTTTCACTATAAAAAATGCAATCAAAAGTCCAATCATAAGAGCAAGAAGTATATTTGAAGCAAGCTTCATAGGAGCTGCTATCTTTCCGCCCTCCAAAGTAATTGCCACTTCTTTAAATACTTCGCTGGCACAGGCATAATACTGTTCTTTAGAAGCCATTTTATAGACATTCGAAACAATCGTATCGGTCTTACTCTTACCTACTCTATCGTACATATGCGAATTACAGAAGACAGAAAGCTGTCTGTTAGCCATATCAATTATAAAAACAACACCATCTTCATCATAACCGCAGCGTTCACGAATCTTGTCTCTTCCAACATCGATTGTAGTGCCTCTATCTTTATCAATGGTATAAAACATAGCATTTCCATAATCTAAGATTGGCTCCATTTCTTCGAGAAGACTTTTTCTTTCTCCTTCTGTAAGCAGTCCTGCTTCATCAATTATTATAGCCTCATAGCCCGTTGATTTATTAACAAAATATCCATCATCCGATGTGTCAGACTGTGAATCCGATTCAGCATTAACCACATTTGCCGGCATTATTGGTGCTAGAACAATAGTTAAAGCTAAAACTACTGCAAACAAAAAGGCCAGCGAAAAAATCTTAATCTTTTTATCCCTAACTATTTTATCTATAGTTTTATGCACGATCATCACCTCCCTGATACATCTCAAACTGAGGTAATGGTCTCATAGCCAGAAGATTATGTCCTCTAATTATTCCGATAATATTTAGTATGATTCCTACCATAGCAATAATCGAAGCCATATAGTAAATATTATCATCTATTGGTGACCAGAAACAAACCACCATAATTATGACCAGCGAAACTAAGGACCATAATGAAGCAGGCGGGCCAGTAATACCTTTTATATCCGAAATATTACGACTTGCATTTATT
>CAMNGU010000110.1 GCA_946538525.1 uncultured Lachnospiraceae bacterium | reverse complement strand
GAAGGTATCACAGCTATTCAGATGGATATCAAGATTCATGGTCTTACAGATGAGATTATCAAGGGTGCTATCGCTCGTACAAGAGAAGCTCGTTTCTTCATTCTTGATGAGTGTATGCTCAAGGCTATCCCAGCTCCTCGTGAGACTGTAAGTGAGTATGCACCTAAGATTGTTTCACTTCAGATAGATCCAGAGAAGATTGGTGATGTTATTGGACAGAAGGGTAAGATGATCAATCAGATCATTGAAGAGAATGATGTTAAGATCGATATCGATGATGAGGGTATGGTATCTGTTTGTGGTATCAATCAGGAAGGTATTGATAATGCTATAAAGACAATCAAGCTTATTGTTGAGCCAATCCAGGTTGGTAAGACATATGAAGGTGAAGTTGTAAGAATTATGCCTTTTGGAGCATTTGTTCAGATTACTCCTATCAAAGATGGTATGATCCACATTTCAAAGCTTGCTAAGGAAAGAGTTGAAAAGGTTGAGGATGTTGTAAATATCGGTGACAAGGTTAAAGTTAAGGTTCTTGGTATCGAGATGGGCAAGATCAGCCTTTCACTTAAAGATGCTGAGTAAATAATCTGCGGCCGGCTTTGCCGGCCGTGTAATAAAGATCCTATTAACATATAGATTTTTAAGAGAGGGTAACAAATATGCAATATGGATTTTTTGATGACGCTAACAAAGAATATGTGATTAATCGTCCTGATACACCTGCTCCATGGGCTAACTATCTTGGATCTCCTGAGTATGGTGCAATCATCTCTAATAATGCTGGCGGTTATAGTTTTGAGAAGTCGGGAGCAAATGGTAGAATACTTAGATATGTATTTAATTCATTTGACCAGCCGGGTCGTTATATCTATCTTAGAGATAACGAAACAGGTGATTTCTGGTCGAATTCTTGGATGCCTGTAGGAAAGTCTCTTGATACATTTAAAAGTGAAGTAAGACATGGAACTGCTTATACAGTTATCAAGTCTGATTATGCGGATATTCACACAGAGGCTTCTTACTTTGTTCCACTTAATAAAACATATGAGGTTTGGAGTGTTGAAGTAACTAATACAGGTGATAAGGCTAGAGATCTTACACTTACTGGTTATGCTGAATTTACTAATGAAGGAAATTATGAGCAGGATCAGGTTAATCTTCAGTATACACTTTTCATAACTCGTACTTACTTCATGGGCAACCGCATTAAGCAGGTTATCAATGAAAATGTAATTAATTCCAGTGTAAATGGAAGTAAAGCTGCCTGCAGATTTTTAGGTCTTGCTGGTGGTGAGGTTTCATCTTATTGTGGAGATAAGGAAGCTTTCCTTGGTGCATATAGAAATTATTCAAATCCTATAGGAGTTGAAAATGGTGACCTTGGTGGCGGACTTAACTACAATTCAAACAGCTGTGGGGCTCTTTCTTCACAGATTACTCTTGCTCCAGGTGAGTCAAAGACTCTTTGCTTTGTTGTTGGACAGAAGAGTGATGAAGAATGTGATGCAATCCTTGCAGGATATGCTGATGCTAAGGCAGCTACTGAAAAGGAAATAAATGAACTTAAAAATTACTGGCATGAGAAGCTTAATCATTTCCAGGTTAAGACTCCAAGCCCGGAATTTGATACAATGATAAATACATGGAATGCATTTAACTGTTTCATGACATTTATCTGGTCAAGAGCTGCATCCTTCGTATACTGTGGACTTCGTAACGGATATGGTTACAGAGATACGGTTCAGGATATTCAGGGTGTTATTCATCTTGATCCTGAGGCAGCTGCTGATAAGATTCGTTTCATGCTTTCAGCTCAGGTTGATAACGGTGGTGGACTTCCACTTGTTAAGTTCAATCACAATGCTGGTCATGAAACTTGTCCGGATGAAAATGATGAAAATTCAGTATATGCTAAGGAGACAGGACATCCTGCTTATAGAGCTGATGATGCACTCTGGTTATTCCCAACAGTATATAAGTATATTTCAGAGTCAGGAAATCTTGACTTTATAGATGAAGTAATTGTTTATGCAAATAAAGATGAGGGAACAGTTTATGATCATCTTAAGAGAGCAATTGATTTCTCTCTTAACAGACTTGGACCTCACGGTATGCCTGCAGGTCTTCATGCAGATTGGAATGACTGCTTAAGACTTGGTAAGAAGGGTGAATCAACATTTGTTGCTTTCCAGCTTTACTATGCATTTACAATTATCAAGAAATTTGCTGAATATAAAAATGATACTGAATATATTGCTACTATAGAATCAGAACAGGAGAAGCTTGGTAAGATTCTGAATGACTGCTGGAATGAGGATAGATTCATCCGTGGTTATATGGAAAGTGGTCAGGTTATAGGAGATAGAAATGATCCGGAAGCTAATATGTGGCTTAATCCACAGAGCTGGTCAGTTATCTCTGGACTTGCTACTGATTCTCAGGCTGATGCTGCGCTTGATTCAGTTAATCGACTTCTGAATACAGACTATGGTGTAATGCTCATGGGACCTGCATATAAGGAGCATGCATTTGATGGAGCTCTTATGCTTCTCTTTAATGCTTCAACTAAGGAGAATGGCGGTATCTTCTCACAGCCACAGGGCTGGATCATACTTGCTGAGTCACTTAGAGGTCATGGTAACAGAGCGTTCCAGTACTTCCTTGAAAATGCACCAAGTGCAATGAATGATAAGGCTGAGATTAGAAAGCTGGAGCCATACTGCTATGGTCAGTTCACAGAAGGTAAGGACAGCCCATTCCATGGAAGAAGTCATGTGCATTGGCTTACAGGAACAGCATCAACTGTTATGGTTGGATGCGTAGAGGGTATCCTTGGTATGAGACCTGACTTCTATGGTCTAAAGATTGCTCCATCTATTCCAAGTACATGGGATAAGGTTGAGATTTCTAAAGATTTTAGAGGTGCTCATCTCTCAATCAAAATCAACAATCCTGGTGGTGCTGAGTCAGGCTTCAAGAGTATGACAGTAAATGGTACTGCAGTAGATACTCCATATATTCCAGCTGATATGCTTAAGGCTGGACAGGATAATGAAGTGGAGATTTTCATTTCATAATCTGGATTAATGAATCTAAAATGATATAAGTGTCAAATAAGTGTCAAATAAGTTTCAAAAGGTACTTTTGAGAACTAAATTATAATTAAAAAATAATAAAATAATAAAATAATAAAAAATAACTGCCCCTCCATATTTTTATGGAGGGGTTTAAAGGTGAAAGAATGGCGAATAAGTCAACTGGTAGAAAAACTTCATCAGGCAGTTCTTCCAGAGGTTCTTCAAGTAGAAAGACAAGTTCTAGAAGCTCAGGAAACTCTGGTAGAAATTCATCAAATTCCAGAAGAACACCGAATAAGAATACCAAGGCATATGCGAAGCAGAAGGAGATGGAAAGACAGGAAGCTGCTACTCCAATAGAAAACCTGCGTGAGATATATGCTATTATTATGCTTGCCATAAATTTAATCCTGGTTTTGGGAACTTATGGATTATGTGGAAAATTCGGCAATATGATAAGTGGTTTCTTCTTTGGTCTTTTTGGTGCGTCTTTTTACGTGCTTCCATTTTTCTTCTTTATTGCATTTTGTCTGTTGATAGTAAATGGTCCAAAGAGAAAACTTGTTAAGAAACTTGTGTGGATTTTTGTGCTATTTATGGCTCTTGGATTTATATTCCAATTGGTGGTTGGTACTAAGGGAATTGGAGTAAAAGATCTATATTTGGGCGGCTATTCAGATCATGCAGGAGGCGGAGTCCTTTTCGGTGGTCTTATAGTTCTTATTGCTAAACTGATTAGTAGAGTGGGAGCAGTTATTATAACTGTTCTGGTAATGATCATTGCATTTATTATGGTTACCAATCTGAGATTAAAAGATATTGGTAGTGCAATTTTTATGCTCAGTGAAAGACTTCCATATGATGACGGTGATGACGATGATGAATATGATGAAGATGACGAATATGATGAAGACGATGAGGATATCAGACGCATCATGGGCAGTGGCGATGATCTGCTTAGAAAAGCTAGAAGCAGAAAGTCCTCGGCAGCGAATTCATTTGGCTCCAAAGAAAGAGATATCCTGACGGATATTACTGTTCTTGATACAGAGGAAAAGGTTCTTAAGTCTGGTAAAGATACTAAGAAGTTGGCTGGTAAAACAAATGGTAAGAATGGTGCTGAAGCGTCTAATGTTGTTCAAGATGAAGAAGTTCATGAGATTTCAGAGGATTATAGTGATGATGGAGTAATGCCATCAGGAGAGCTTGGTCCTTTAACTGGAAAATCTTCTAAGTCGAAAAAGTCAAATGTGGAACAGCCAAAAGATTTCTTTGAACTGGATGTTGATCCAAGTACATATGATGATCCTCTGGGAAGTGATACTGATTATGTGGAGTCAGATGGAACAGTTCATCCTTCCTATGCTGGACCAAGAAAGAGAAATTCTTCTAGGTCAGGCGTTTCAAGTGATTTTGATAAAAATAACTTAGCCTCTTCTGGTTTTGAACTGGATGATGTTTCTGCTCCTCAAAGTAGTTCTGTTAAGAGCAGTGGTGCATATGATGAACCTGCTGAATCTACTGTAAAAGCGTCGACTCCAACTGAGTCTGCAGATAAGGTTACTCAACAGGATAAAGCTGAGGCTACAAAAGAAATCAGTGCTGAAATCTCGAAAAGTGAAGAACCAAAGAAGGTTTATCATTTTCCACCTGTTAAACTTCTTAAGTCCGGTGGAAGATCATCCTTTGATAGATCCAATGATAATTCTATAAGAGAAACGGCTAGAACTCTTAAGTCTGCTCTTGAGAGCTTTGGCGTTAAGGTTACTATTACCAATTGTAGCGTTGGACCATCTATAACAAGATATGAATTACAACCTGAACAGGGTGTTAGAGTTAACAAGGTCGTATCTCTTGAAAGTGATATTAAGATGGCTCTTGCTGCCGAAGATATTCGTATTGAAGCACCTATTCCAGGTAAGTCTGCTATTGGTATAGAGGTTCCAAATAAAGAAAATCAGATGGTTTTCTTCCGTGATCTTATTGACAATGATCTCTTTAGAAGGTTTAAGTCAAATGTTGCATTTGCAGTTGGTAAGGATATCAGTGGACAGATAATCATCAGTGATATTGCTAAGATGCCTCACCTTTTGATTGCTGGTTCAACTGGTTCAGGTAAATCTGTATGTATCAATACACTTATCATGAGTATTCTATATAAATCATCTCCAGAAGATGTAAGAATGATCATGGTTGATCCTAAGATGGTTGAGCTTACAGCTTATAACGGAATTCCGCATCTTCTTATTCCTGTTGTTACGGATCCTAAGAAGGCAGCAGGTGCGCTTAACTGGGCAGTTGATGAGATGACCAAGAGATATCAGCTCTTCTCTAATTATAATGTTCGTAATATCGAAGGCTTTAATAAGAAAGTTGAGGAACTTGGTCCAAATGAAGATCCTCAGTTTAAGCATATGTATCAGCTGGTTGTTATTGTTGACGAGTTGGCAGACCTTATGATGGTTGCACATAAAGAGGTTGAAGATAGTATTGTAAGACTGTCACAGCTTGCCCGTGCTGCAGGTATTCATTTGGTTATTGCTACCCAGAGACCTTCTGTAGATGTTATCACCGGACTTATTAAGGCAAATGTACCTTCAAGAATTGCGTTTGCTGTTTCATCTGGTGTTGATTCAAGAACAATCATTGATATGGTTGGTGCTGAGAAACTTCTAGGTAAGGGTGATATGCTTTTCTATCCAACAGGTTATACAAAGCCTGTTAGAGTTCAGGGAGCATTTATTGATGATGATGAGGTTGTCAGAGTCGTTGAGTACATTAAGGAACAGAGCGGTGAGACGACCTATGATGATAATGTTTCTAAGTCTATTGAGTCATCTAATGTAGGTGATTCTGGCGGGGCTTCTGGTGGCCTTTCAGGAGATGATAATAGTAAATATGATGAACTGTTCGAAGATGCAGCCAGATTTGTAATTGATAAGGATAAGGCATCTATCGGATATCTCCAGAGAATGCTTAGAATTGGATTTAATAGAGCTGCCCGTATTATGGATCAGATGGAAGAATATGGAATCGTTGGTCCTGAGGAAGGTACAAAGCCTAGAAAAATCCTCATGAATATGTCTGAATTCGAAGAAAAATGGTATGCAGACTGATTATTTTCGTTAAATATGATATAAGTTTATTTTATAAGGAGTTTATTATAAAGAGTCTAGAAAGGAAGGGAATTATGAAGACAGATATCCAGATTGCACAGGAAGCAACAATGTTAGATATCAGACGCATCGCTGAAAAGATTGGTGCTACAGAAGATGATATCGAAATGTATGGAAAGAACATGGCTAAGCTTAGTGATGAGTACATTAAAAAGCTTGAGGGTAAGGAAAATGGTAAGCTTGTACTTGTTACAGCGATTAATCCAACTCCAGCTGGTGAGGGTAAGACTACAGTAACACTTGGTCTTGGTGATGCCCTTAATAAAATGAATATTAATGCTGTAGTTGCAATTAGAGAGCCATCCCTTGGTCCATGTTTTGGTATTAAGGGTGGAGCAGCAGGTGGCGGATATGCCCAGGCTGTACCAATGGACAAGTTGAATCTGCATTTTACTGGAGATTTCCATGCAATTACTTCAGCAAATAACCTGATGTGTGCAATGCTTGATAATCATCTTCTTCAGGGAAATGAACTTCGTATTGATCCTAAGAGAGTAGTTGTTAAGAGATGTCTTGATATGAATGACAGAGCTCTTAGAAATATAACTGTAGGTCTGGGGAAGAGACTTGATGGTGTAGTAAGAGAGGATCATTTTTGTATAACAGTTGCTACTGAGGTTATGGCTATTCTTTGTCTTGCTGAAAATCTTGAGGATCTAAAAGCTAGACTTGGTCGAATTATTGTAGCGTATAATTATGATAATGAGCCTGTTACAGCTGCTGACCTTAAGTGTGTTGGCGCTATGACAGTTCTTCTAAAGGATGCTATCAGACCGAATCTTATACAGTCACTTGAGAATAATCCAGTGTTTGTTCATGGTGGTCCATTTGCAAATATTGCCCACGGTTGTAATTCGGTTAGAGCTACTAAGCTTGCACTTAAGGCTGCTGATTATGTTATCACAGAGGCTGGCTTTGGTGCTGATCTTGGCGCAGAGAAGTTCCTTGATATTAAGTGCCGTATGGCTGGCATTAAGCCTGACGCAGTTGTACTTGTTGCTACAGCGAGAGCTTTGAAGTATAACGGTGGTGTTCCAAAGGATGAACTAAATAATGAGAATGTTGAGGCTCTTAAGAAGGGTATCGTAAATCTTGGTAAGCATATAGAGAATCTTAAGAAGTATAATGTGCCAGTAGTAGTTACAATCAATAAGTTTGTGGCTGATACAGATGCTGAGGTTGCTGCAATTAAAGAATTTGTTGAAGCTGCAGGTTGTAGATTTGCCATATCTGAAGTATGGGCAAAGGGTGGCGAAGGTGGACAGGAACTTGCTTCTCAGGTTCTTGATGCTATTGAAGAAGGAAGTCCTAACTTCAAGTTCCTCTATGAAGATAGCCTTTCTCTTAAAGAGAAGATTGAGACAATCTCTAAGGAGATTTATGGTGCTGATGGTGTAGAATATAGTCCTGAAGCCAATAATGCGCTTAAGAAGCTAGAAGCACTTGGTTTCAGTAATGTTCCTGTATGTATGGCTAAGACACAGTATTCACTTTCTGATGACCAGAAACTCCTTGGAAGACCTACTGGATTTAAAGTTAATATCCGTGAAGTTTATGTATCTGCAGGAGCTGGTTTCGTGGTTGCAATCGCAGGTCAGATTATGACTATGCCTGGACTTCCAAAGAGTCCTGCTGCAGAGAGAATTGATGTTCTCGAAAGTGGAGAGATAGTTGGACTGTTCTAGATAGTTAAATTGTATGTTAAGGGACTCGATTCTTAATCACTCGAGTCCTGATTTGTGAATTGAATCTCAAAATAATAGTTTATTATGTGAAAGGCTAAGAAAATATGAAG
>CAMNGU010000109.1 GCA_946538525.1 uncultured Lachnospiraceae bacterium | reverse complement strand
CTTTCAAAGATTCATATCTTCGATAAGGAATCAGAGGAGATCATTGTAAACTAGTTCAAAACTAAATTTATAAATATATGGGGAGATGCAGCATTAGTTGCATCTCTCTTTTTTATGCATATGCATTGATAATTTTCTCTTTTTTCTAGAATGAATTTTTGTTATAATAACTCTGTATGTGAAAAGATACTTTTCGTATGCATTTATTATGTATTATCTATGTAAATGGGGTTCGGATTATAAAGAAACTAAGAACAGGAGTGGGAAAATGATATCAAATCAGATTTTACAAGAAACACTTGAGGGAATTCAGGCAATTACAAAAGTTGACCTGATTGTAATGGATGTTGAAGGACGACTTCTTGCCAAGACAGTGGAAGACGGCCCTCTCGATTATGAAGATGCTGTTATAGCATTTGCAGATTCTCCTGCGGAGAGTCAGAGCCTTCTTGGATATCAGTTCTTTAAGGTTACTGATGACAAGCAGCTTGAGTATGTTATTCTTGCGAAGGGTGATACAGATAGTACCTATATGGTAGGAAAGATGGCAGCCTTCCAGATTCAAAATCTGCTGGTTGCTTATAAGGAGAGATCGGATAAGGATAACTTCATCAAGAACCTCCTCCTTGATAACCTGCTTCTTGTAGATATTTATAATAGAGCGAAAAAGCTTCATATCGATACAGATGTGAAGAGATGCGTATTCATCATAGAGACAAAGTCTGAGAAAGACAACAATGCTCTTGAGACAGTACGAAATATCTTTGCTGTTAAGACAAGAGACTTTATCACTGCTGTAGATGAGAAGAACATCATTCTTGTTAAGGAAGTTAAGTATTCTGACACATATGAGGACCTTCATAAAACAGCAAATGTGATAGTTGATATGCTTAATACAGAAGCTATGATTTCTGTACATGTGGCATTTGGTACAATCGTAAATGAGATTAAGGAAGTTTCCCGTTCATATAAAGAGGCTAAGATGGCACTGGATGTAGGAAAGATTTTCTACAGCGATAAGAATATCATTGCTTACAGTAATCTTGGTATTGGACGACTTATCTATCAGCTTCCTATTCCACTTTGCCGTATGTTTATTAAGGAAATCTTCGATGGAAAGTCTCCTGATGAGTTTGATGAAGAGACACTTACAACAATCAATAAGTTCTTTGAAAACAGCCTGAATGTTTCTGAGACTTCAAGACAGTTGTATATACATCGAAATACTCTTGTTTATCGTCTTGATAAGATTGAGAAGTCCACAGGACTTGATCTAAGAGTATTTGAAGATGCTATAACCTTCAAGATTGCTTTGATGGTTGTTAAATACATGAAGTATATGGAGTCTTTGGATTTCTAAGAAATCATTTAAATTATTGAGCGTATCTGATTATAACTTAAAATTTTGCAATAAAGGAAATAGTGATGTCTGTTATAAAGATGGAAAATGTTACGATGAAATATCCTACAGGAACTGTTGCTCTGAAGGATGTTAACATCAATATAGAGAAGGGTGAATTTGTATTTGTTGTAGGATCTACCGGATCTGGAAAGACTACTTTTATAGAACTCCTGCTTCGTGAATTAGTTCCAACAAAAGGAAAGATTGAAGTGGCTGGGATTGACCTTGCCAGACTTAAGAAAAATAGAATTCACAAAGTAAGAAGAAAGATAGGAGTTGTGTTCCAGAATTTTAGACTCCTGAAAGACAGAACTGTTTATGAAAATGTAGCATTTGCCCAGAGGGTAATTGAAACACCAAGCAGATATATTAAAAGACAGGTTCCGGCTGTGTTAGCACTTGTAGGACTTGAGGATAAGTATAAATCTTATCCTAGACAGCTGTCAGGTGGTGAGCAGCAGAGAGTAGCACTTGCAAGAGCGCTTGTAAATAAGCCTGAGATTATTCTTGCCGACGAGCCTACAGGAAACCTGGATCCTAAACATTCATGGGATGTTATGAATCTTCTGGATGAGATTAATGCCAGAGGAACTACTGTAGTAGTAGTAACACATAATAAGGAAATAGTTAATGTTATGAAAAAGCGCGTTATAACCTTGAATAAGGGCGTCGTAGTAAGCGATGTCGAGAAAGGAGGTTATATCGATGAAGATTAGTTCATTTGGATATAGTGTAAGACAGGGATTTAAGAATATTAGAAGAAATCTTCTGTTTTCACTGGCATCAATAGGAACAATTATTGCTTGTCTCTTTGTATTTGGTCTCTTCTTCTGTGTATTAGTTAACTTCCGCTCTGCTATTCACAAGATTGAGAGCAGTATTTCAATCTCAGTATTCTTTGAGGAAGGACTTTCAGAAGAAGCTATCACACTGATTGGAGAGCAGATAAAGACTCGTAAAGAGATAAATACTATTGATTATATTTCAGCTGAACAAGCCTGGGAAGAGTTTTCAGAGCAGACCTACGATAATCCTGAAGAAGCTAGAGCTGCATTTGGAACAGATAATCCTCTTGCGCAGTCAGCTTCATACAAGATTACACTTAAAGATGCTAGCAAGCAGGCTGACTTCATTCAGTTCCTTGAAAGTATCGAGGGTGTAAGAAAAGTCAGTAGTTCAACATATACAGCAGACAGTATATCTGCAATAAATGCATTTGTCGGTTATGCATCCTTTGGAATAATCTTCATACTGTTACTTGTATCGATATTCCTTATAAATAATACAATTACAATTGGTATTACAGTAAGACGAGAGGAAATAAGAATAATGAAGCTTATTGGTGCAACAAATAGCTTCATTCGTGCACCATTTATTATAGAAGGTGTAATAATTGGTCTCATTGGTTCTATCGTGCCACTCATTTTGCTGTATTATCTGTATGATTTAGTTATCAACTATATAGCAGGAAAATTCTCAATACTTAATAGCCTGTTTGATTTTACAAGTCCTTGGGATATGTTCAAGGTACTTATTCCTGCTACACTTCTGATTGGTATTGGAATTGGTTTCTTCGGAAGTATGATAACAACAAAGAAACATTTAAAGATTTAAATATTTTGGGACCTGCGTTAGCGTAGGTCCTAAAGTGTCATATGTCAAAAAGCAATGTATTTTTAAGCGACAAATATTATAAGTGACAAAAATTATAAGTGACAAATATTATAAGGAAGGATTTATGAGAAAAAAACTAGAAGTAAGTGATATCATAATGGCTTTATCATTTCTTGCGATAATGATTCTTGTGTGTCATTTTGCTGTGAATGGGGTTTCATATAATTCTTATGCGTATGTTGTTCATGCAGACGCAACGAATACCGACGCTGAAGAATCCACCACAGAATCTACTACGGAGCAATCGGTTACTCCAGAAGGTGGGAATACTTCAAGTACAGGAAATGAGGTTAGTCAGGCGGAGATTGCTGCTCTAACTGCGGAGTATACTAATACTCTTAAGGAGAAGAATGAGCTTCAGAGTACACTAAATAGTATGATGGAAACTCAGAATGATTTCATTACCAGACTTAATGAGCTGGATGATATGATAATTGAATATCAGACAAAGATTGATGATATTGAAGAGAAGACATCTCGTGCATATGCGATGATGGGTGAACTGAGTGAAGATATTGAAACGGCTCAGGCGGCTCAGGATGCGCAATATGCGCTGCTCAAAAAGCATATTCGTGAAGAATATGAAAATGGAACATATTCTTACCTTGAGGCTTTCTTCAATGCGGTTGATTATACAGATGTAGTGAATAAAGCTGAGTACATTCAGGCTATTGAAAAGTATGACGAGATCATTCTTACGCAGTATAAGGATGCTAAGCTTGTTTTGGCTAATAAAAATCTTATGCTTGAGTCATTAAATGAAGATATGTCTGTTTTGGCGGAGGCTTATCAGAATAAGCAGGAGTCTATTCAGATCATTTCTGATGAGAAAGAGGCTCAGGTTAACAGCTATCAGGATTCTATCGACAATATGCAGACAAAGATTAAGAGTCTGGAAGCAATTGAAACTCAGATGTCTGCTAAGATTGCTGCTGCGGAAGCAAGTTTCAGTGTTAGCTATTCAAATGGTGGTTCAAGTGTTACATATAATGGAGAACAGTTCCAGTGGCCTATGCCGGCCAGCAGGACCATTTCCTCATATTATGGACCTCGTACTGCACCGACAGCAGGAGCAACATCCGATCACAAAGGTATTGATATCCCTTGTCCGGTAGGAAGTGAAGTTGTTGCAGCAGCTGCTGGAACGGTTATCTATGTAGGATATCTTGGAAGTGGTGGTAACTGCGTAATCGTTGATCATGGTAGCGGAATATCGACTTGTTATTTCCATTTGTCAGATTTTGGGTGTTCAGTTGGCGATAAGGTAACTGCAGGTCAGACGATATGTTATTCAGGAAATACTGGAGTATCTACTGGTCCGCATCTTCATTTTGCGGTTCGTGAAAATGGTGTATATGTTAACCCACTTAACTATTTCAAGATGATTCAAGATAAATCACAGGTTTCCAATACTGAGGGAGGTACTAGTGATACAAGTTCTACTACTGAGACTAGTACAGAAGCAAGTACAGAGGCAAGTACAGAGGCGGCTGATTCTGGAGATTCCAATGATTAACTTGCTTGATATAGAGACTTGATATAAAGGCTTGATATAAAGGCTTAATATAAAGGCTTAATATAGAGGAGAAATGATAAAAATGATAAAGGACACTAGATTGAGACGCAGGATTGCTAGAATGTTCTGCGTTACTTTGTCAGGCGTTGTAATGCTGGGAGCATTTACTAGCTGTGGTTCTGGTAAACAGGATAAGAAAGTTGAAGCTGAGACTTCAAAAGAAAGCGCTAAAGATTCAGATGGATTTGATCCGAGTTCTAGTGAAGTTAAGAAGAAAACTGAGGAAATTGAGAAGTATATAGACGAGCTTTACTATTTTGATACTGATGAGGAAAAGCAGGAAGAATCATATTATGAAGGTCTTATGGAGGGACTGGACGATATATATTCCACATATTATACTAAGGAACAATATGAAGAGATGATGGAAGATGATTCTGGAGAATTCGAAGGAATTGGTGCCACAGTATCAAAGAATCAGGAAGATGGTACTATCTATGTCGTAAAACCTATTCCAGGTAGCCCTGCTGAAAAAGCTGGACTCCTTCCTGGAGATGTTATCGTTAAGGTTGGGGATCTTGAACTCACTACTGACATGGAACTAGATTATGTGGTTAAGCATATCCGTGGTGAGAAGGGGACAAGTGTAGATATAGAGGTTTATCGTGAGGAAGAGCCGGATTTCTTGACATTTACTATTACTAGAGATACGATAACAAATCCTTCTGTAGCCCATGAAATGTTAGATGATAAGATTGGTTATATTCAGGTTGAGCAGTTTAATGAAAATACACCAAAACTTTTTAAAGATGCTGTAGACGATTTGCAGAAGCAGGATGCCAAGGCAATAGTATTTGATCTGAGAAATAATCCAGGTGGATATGTAACATCTGTTACAGAGATGCTTGATTATCTTATCGAGGATGATCTTGTAGCTGATGGAAATGATACACCAGGCCTTCTTCTTGAGACAAGAGATAAAAATGAAGATGTGCTTGAACAATATAAGTGCTCAGATGGCCATAGTGTAGATCTTCCTATGGCGGTTGTGGTAAATGGAAATAGTGCTAGTGCAGCTGAAATATTTACCGGTACTTTGAAGGATTATGATAAGGCTACTATAGTTGGAACAACCACATATGGTAAGGGTATTGTTCAGTCGGTTATTAAACTTAAAGATGGTTCGGCTATTAAACTCACTATAGCTCAGTACTTCACACCTTCTGGTAATACTGTACATAAGGTAGGAATAGAACCAGATGTTGAGGTCGAACTTGATGAGGAACTGAAGAAAAAGGTTACTATCGAGCATGAAGAAGATAATCAGCTTCAGGAAGCTATAAAACAATTAGATTAATTAATCAGGCGGGGAATACCTCCCTGCCTGTTATAATTTTTATAAAGTGTCCGAGTGGAATAAGCGAAGGACATGAAATGGAGTGAATATGGAAAGAGAATTAATCGTTGTCCTTGATTTTGGAGGACAGTACAATCAGCTTATTGCTAGAAGAGTTAGGGAGTGTAATGTATATGCAGAGGTTCATCCTTACACACTTCCATTGGATGAGCTTAAGGCAATGAATCCAAAGGGAATAATCTTTACTGGAGGACCTAATAGTGTATATCTGGAGACTTCTCCAAGTTATACAAAAGATATTTTTGAGCTGGGAGTTCCAGTCTTAGGAATATGTTATGGTTCGCAGCTTATGGCTCATTTGTTGGGTGGAAAGGTTGCAACTGCTCCAGTAAGTGAATATGGTCATACTGATGTTGAAATTAGTGAGACTGGTTCTAAGCTTTTTAAGGATGTACCTAAGAATATTGCTGTATGGATGAGCCATACTGATTATATTGCAGAGGTGCCAAATGGGTTTAAGAGGACAGCTTTTACAAAGGATTGCCCTGCTGCAGCAATGGAAAATGAAGAAAAAGGCTTCTATGCTACTCAGTTCCATCCAGAGGTAATGCATACAGAATATGGTCAGGAAATACTTCGTAACTTTGTTCTTGATATATGTGGATGTAAGGGCGATTGGAAGATGGATTCCTTTGTTGAATCTACAGTAAAGGCGCTTCGTGAAAAGATTGGAAATGGCCGAGTGCTTTGTGCACTTTCTGGTGGTGTTGATTCATCAGTTGCCGCAGTTCTTTTATCGAAGGCTGTTGGAAAGCAGCTTACCTGTGTATTTGTAGACCATGGTCTTCTTCGTAAGGATGAAGGTGATGAGGTTGAGGCAATCTTTGGTCCAAGTGGAAATTATGAGCTGAACTTTATTAGAGTAAATGCTCAGGAAAGATTTTACCTAAAACTCGCTGGAGAAACTGATCCAGAGAGAAAGAGACATATAATCGGAGAAGAGTTTATCCGTGTATTTGAGGAAGAAGCTAAGAAGATTGGTGCAGTAGACTTCCTTGCACAAGGTACTATCTATCCTGATGTTATTGAGTCAGGTCTGGGAGATTCTGCAGTAATTAAGTCTCATCACAATGTTGGAGGACTTCCTGACTATGTAGATTTTAAAGAGATTGTTGAACCACTTAGAATGCTTTTTAAAGATGAGGTTCGTAAATGTGGACTAGAACTTGGAATACCTGAGTATCTAGTATTCCGTCAGCCATTCCCAGGACCGGGACTTGGAGTAAGAATTATAGATGACATTACAGCTGAGAAAGTTCGTATAGTTCAAGAAGCAGATGCCATCTATAGAGAAGAGGTGGATGCTGCTGTTAAGAGAGGAGAGATTAAAAATCCGCCAAATCAGTACTTTGCAGCTCTTTCAAATATGCGTTCAGTTGGCGTTATGGGTGATTTTAGAACCTTTGATTATGCTGTTGTTCTTAGAGCGGTCAATACTTCAGATTTTATGACAGCAGATTGTTGTGACATACCATTTGAAGTTCTTCAGAAGTGTATGACTAGAATAATCAATGAGGTTAAAGGAGTAAACAGAGTAATGTATGACCTCACCTCCAAACCACCTGGAACAATCGAGCTCCTATAGTACCGGGTGGTTTATAAGTGAAGAATGAATTGTTGAAAGCGGGCATTCGATTGAATGCCTGTTTTTTTGTGGAAACTATTACCAGAAAATGCGGCAAACTGCAAAAGGTGGTAATAAATGAATATTGAATTAGGAAAAAATATTGACTGCTCCATGAAAATAAGTTAATAATGTATAGGAAAGTCAAGGGAGGATGTCATTAAATGCCGAGGTTTACATATAATAAAACGCATTATCATTTCAATACGTTGTTATGTCATTTATTTATATGCATGTTTATTTTATGTGCTCTTGACGTTGAAAGTGATTTATATTCATTTTCATATGATGCATATAAAGATTTTAGTTTTGTAGAATCTTTGGATGCTGACTCAGACAACATAATAAGTAATGAAGATGTAGCAATTGTCTTTATTAAAAATGCTAATTCCAGAAATACTTGTTATGGAAAAAGTATTAGTTCCAGAAAGACTGTTATGAACTCTATGATATCCTTAAACTGGGTATCGTCTAATATATGTACCATTCTAGGTATTTATTCATTTAAGACTTTGATTTCAAGTCGTCATCTAATCATGTCTTATATTCATAATCAAGA
>CAMNGU010000108.1 GCA_946538525.1 uncultured Lachnospiraceae bacterium | reverse complement strand
TATTTCTAGATATCTTCTTAAAATTTTTATCTAAACAGTTTTTCGTGTACCTTATATTATTGCCATATTTCCCTCAAAAAGTCAAGAAAGATTATAAGCTTATCTTATAACTCATCCAACTGTCTCTTGATATCAATAAGAAACTGTGTTCTATTCTCCTTCTTGCAGGACTCACTAACAACTATAGCATTTACTGCATCAACACAGGTCTCTAGATCATCATTTATAACTATAAACTCATATGCTTCCATTGACTCTGCTTCTTCAGCCGCACGGGAAATTCTCTTCTGAATAACCTCTGCTGTTTCAGTACCTCTTGAAGTAAGTCTTTCCCTAAGAGTTTCAATATCCTTTGTAGTTACAAAGATAAGAATCGCATTTGGATACTGAGCCTTAATCTTCATAGCCCCCTGAACCTCTATCTCCAGAATAACATTCTTACCAGCTGCCATCTCTTCTTCCACAAACTTACGAGGTGTTCCATAGTAATTATCTACATACTGTGCCCACTCAATAAGTCCATTATAATCTATAAGTGACTTAAATTCGTCCACAGTCTTAAAATAGTAATCCTTACCATCAACTTCACCTTCACGAGGTGCTCTTGTGGTTGCAGATATAGATAAACTATAATCATACTTCTCACGAAGTCTTTTTATCACTGTTCCCTTTCCAGCTCCTGAAAAACCGGATAAAACAATCAGCTTTCCCTTATTCATTATTATTCCCTCTCTCTGTTAGTACTCTAAATGTAATTCAATGCTTATTTTCTAATACTATCTCTCTAAATTACTACTCCAGATTCTGTACCTGCTCACGAACTTTTTCTATGCAGGTCTTCATATTTATACCAATATCTGTAACAGATAATGTATCTGACTTTGATAAAGTAGTATTTGCCTCACGGTTCATTTCCTGAATAATGAAATCAAGGCGACGACCAATTGAAGTACTGGCCTCTTTTTGTGTTGTATCCTGTTTTGCCTCTTGAGCTACCGATTCATCCGCCTCTGCTTCACCAGAATTCATGGACTCTGACATCATATCCCTAACCGCCTTAATATGACTATGAAGTCTTACCAATTCCTCATCTACAGCAACTCTATCTGCATAAATGGCAACTTCCTGAACAATACGGCTTTCATCAATATTAGCTGTATCCAGCAGATTCTTAACCTTCTCAGTAAGTTTAGCCTGATATTCTTCAATAATCTTTGGAGCAAGTTCTTCAATCTGACAAGTATAACCTTCCAGCTCATCCATCTTCTGAATCAAATCTTTGGCAAGATTTGCACCTTCCTTGGCGCGGGACTCTTTGAACTGTTTTCCAGCTTCATCAAGTACCTTCTCAATTATCTGATATTCCTCATCTTCAACGAAATAATTTTCCTCTATTGAAAAAACATCTGGATATCTTGCAATAACTGTTGGCTTATAGTCTTCAGTAAGTCCATAATCTTCTTCCATCTTCTTAAAATGCGCCATATACTGATCTAGTACATCTTTATTATATTTTACAACTGCACCAGTGCTTTGAAGACTACTGTAGGTGATGAATACATCAACCTTTCCTCTTTCTACATATTTCTTAAGTCTCTTCCTGATCTCAGGTTCGAATCTACTGATACTGCGTGGAAGTTTCACACCAATATCGCAGTATCTGTGATTAACAGATTTCATTTCAATAACTACTCTTCTAAGCTCGTCAGAATACTCACTTCTGCCAAAGCCTGTCATACTATAAACCATTTTAATTCTCCATATTTTTTAGTACGCTGCTTATAAACTTTCTCACCTCTACTGTGCCGACTGCTTATAACGCTGACGCCAACTTTAATTATATAAAATCATATATTCTATTTCAATAATACATTCCATCAAAACATAGAATATTTTTTATACTAAAAATATTATTACTAATAAATTTTTATCTCTTATTACTTCTTCTCCAGATCATCCTCTTCTCTGCTTCCTTAATAAGTTCATCCCGGAAGTCAGGATGTGCTATGGAGATAAGATCTTCTGCTCTTTCCCAGGTGGACTTTCCTTCCAGATTTACCACTCCAAATTCTGTGGCAAGGAAATAGACCTGACTACGAGGAGATGTGATAATATCACCATTAAACTGCGGCGTAATACAGGATTTATAAGTTCCGTCTTTTTCCTTAAAGCGAGAGGCCATACAGATAAATGCTTTTCCTCCTCTAGAGGCGGATGCTCCAGTAAGGAAATCCAACTGACCTCCTGTACCACTTATCTGTCTTCCCCCAAAACTTTCTGATGCCACCTGACCATAAAGATCCACGGCAACACATCCATTTATTGAAACCATATTGTCTATCTGTGCAATAACAAATGGCCTATTTACATATTCAATTGGATATGCAGCTACACCAGGATTATCATCCAGCCATTCATATAATTCTGTGGAACCGACAGCACATCCAAATACACCTTTTCCTCTATCTATGGTCTTAAGCTTATTGGTCAGCTTTCCTGATCTATATAGCTCAAGATATGCATCTGTACAAAGCTCCGTATGCATTCCCAAGTCTTTTACATCTGACTCCGAAAGAAGTGCTCCTATAGCATTGGGAATACTTCCTATTCCCAACTGAAGAGTTGCACCATCAACTATATATGGAATGATATGCCCTGCAATCTGCCAATCCAGATCTCTTGGTTGAACCGGTAGAAGATTTTTAAATGGCTGATGCTCACCTTCTACAATTAAATCCACATCCGAAATGTGAATGCATTCATTTGAGCCGCCATGTATCTTCGGCATATTTTCATTTACTTCTACTATTACAATATCTGCTTTCTCACAGATTGGACCGGCAACACCAGTATTAACTGAGAAATTAAAATACCCATGCTTATCCATCGGCGCAACGCTGACCATTACCACATTTACATCAATAAAGAATTCGTAATATGCTGCGTTGTACTGGAAAACCATGGGAATATAATAGCATAGTCCTCTATCGCAGAGTTTTCTCTCATAGGAAGAACAATGCCAGCTATGATATATAAAATGTTCTTGGGATTCATCGCATTCTGCCACTTCGATAGGTCCAGGAATCAGGTTACCTCTGATCTTAACCTCTTCAAGCTCATCACGACGAGCTGCCAGAGCTTTATCCAGGAGAACCGGCATTCCAAGAGAACTGGTATAATCTACCCAGTCCCCGCTTTTTACTACTTTAACCGCTTCATCAGGTGTACGAAGTTTATCTCTGTATTCCCTGCTGTAATCTCGTAACATCTTTCCTGAACTCCCCCAGAATAACTAAATATTATTAATCCATATGCAGAATATCATGAATAAATATATCTTTTGGAATAGGCTTTGAGAAGTAGAATCCCTGCTGATAATCTACTCCCAGCTTCTCCAATAATTCTATCTGACTTTCTGTCTCAACACCCTCAACTACTATCTTCTTCCTCATCTGTTTGATCATATTGATACTATTAGTAAGGATCGTCATTCCCAGCTCGCCCTTCTCTGCAGCCCAGAGAATACTCTTATCAATCTTTACTACATCAAAATCCAGAGAAAAGATAGATTGAATGTTAGAATAACCAGTTCCATAATCATCCATAGCAAACTGATAACCACTTGCCTTAAGCTCGGTAATGATTTCTCCCAGCTTTATATAATCATCAGCTCCAACTGACTCAGTAATCTCAAAGGTTATCATACGCTTATCTACTTTATAGCTGTCAACTATCTGATTGATCCTATCTACAAAGCCCTTCTGCATACACTGTATCATGGAAAGATTAACATTAAGTGTAGACATTCCTGCCTTTGATGGAAGTCCACCTTCTATGAATTCACATACCTTTCCAAGAACCATATTATCAACTTCATCTATAAGTCCCATCTGCTCAGTAACCGGTATAAACTCGTCCGGATAAACTTCTCCCAATTCTCTATCATGAAGTCTAAGAAGAGCCTCAGCTCCATGAAGCTTTTTAGAATGCAGATCATAAACAGGCTGATAATAGACCTCAAATCCACCTTCGCTAAGACCACGATGAATAGCATTTTCCACTTCTGTTCTTCTTAACAGATAATTAAGATCGTCCCCTTCAAGTAACTGTTTATCCAATCCCATTGGTATAGGACTATCGATAAAGAAAAATACATCTTCAACTGTTTTAAAATCATTTGGAATATTTGCCTTTATAACAACAGGATTAAGACTCGTCTTAGTCTTACCCATATTCCAGTTGCCCTTAAATCTTTCGAGTATTTCATCCGCCAATTCATCAATAGTGATACAAGGCTCATAATTCTGGAACAACTTTCTAAAACGCTTCTGCTGGTTTTCCAGCTCTTTATCTCCTAGCAATATGATGAACTGACTAGGATCAATATTATAAATATAATATCTCTGAATTTTAGTCTTCAAATACTCAGCAATTTCATTTGTAAGACTGTTAAGATTTGTAAGTCCAATACTTCTTAAACTGGTTCCCACATCTGTAATTCTAAGACTAAGTATATCCACTCTGGTCTTCAGCTTTAAATTTGTATCCAGATCAATCTCCAGGCCATGTCTATTATATATTCCAGTCTCAGGCATAATCCTATCATCTTCATTTTCCATTAGAAGCATGATTCCCAGAGTTCCCAGAGCCTCAGCAAAAAGCTCACACCTTACCTCCGGATAAAGAAGCTGAACGAAAAGTCCTACGGCTACTACCCCCAGGAAACATATAAGAGAAAGTCTCTTTTTAAATGTCATTGCATTCCAAAATCTAAAGATATTAATAACCGCAAGAACTATAAATATAAATGAGAACAGGTAGATAATTCCCTCTCCAGGGCGTCTATCAAATCCTCCATTTCGAGTATGTCCATATACAAAACCAGTAAATGGATTAGTAAATATCAGCAACTCCATAATTACGATTGGGATGCTGAATAAAATTACATGGAAATCATTTCTCTTCTTAATAGCCTCTGTAAGACAAAGCTCATAGAAGAAGAACATAGGAGCGATCAGACAATGAAAAGCGAAATAAAGAATATGACATATCTCGTCAATCAATAGACAGGAGTCAGAATCCATAATATAAGGCCTCACAAACTCTGCCAATGCTTCTGTTATTGAATTCATTAAAATGAATCCAACCATAACAATAAAGGCAAGGTTGTGAGCCCTGTCAGTTCTCTTCTGAATAAATGTCTGCGTAATAATTGTAAGTGAAACCAAAAATGCCGCAGCATAAAACGCCATATGAAATTCATTTATATTAAAATGTGGCATATCTTCCCCTAATCTTAGATTTTAATCCTGAATCTGTTTCAGTGAATTATCCGGTGCAGCCATCATAGAATAATTTGTATGATATATTACATACCCCGGTTTCGCCTGAGGAGGTTTCTTTAGATTCTTTCTCTCTGTATAATCAATCTCTATTTTTAGTGAGTTTGCATTCTTAGAACTTTTGGAAATGGAATTAGAACCTATTCCATTTTCAGAATTTCCACTGGAATAATATGCAGCTAATGCAGCAGCTTCCTCAAATACACTATCCGGAATATCTTCCAGTTTCATGTCCTCTTCTTTAACCTTGACGATTACATGAGAACCTGGCATCTGCTTTGCATGGAACCATATATCCTTGCCCACTGCAAGTCCAAAAGTAAGCTCTTCATTCTGTATATTATTCTTACCTACAAATATATCATATCCGGCACTTGAGATAAAGTGCAAAGGCTTTCCAGCCTCCTGTTTTCTGGCACCTTTTGAACCGGCTTTTTTCTTAATTATTCCAGCCCTTTCTAACTCCGTCCTAATCTCAGCTACATCCACATCTGTTTCTGCCATTTCCAGAGAATGTTTTGCTGAAAGAAGATAATCCAGTTCTTCTTTCGTCTGTTTCACAAAACCGGTCAGAGCCTCAAAGGTTCTTTTCTTTTTATTATATTTTGCGAAATATTTCTGAGAATTTTCCTGAGCTGTAAGATCCTTCTCCAGAGGAATAGTTATCTCTTTATTATCATAATAATTTACACAAGTGAGACTGTCCTCTCCACCCTTTAGTTCATAGCCATAGGTATTCAGCAGTTCACCATATATTCTATAGGTATCTCTATCCTCTGTATCCTTCAGCTGATTTAGCTGAAGGTCATATTTTCTGGAAGCTCTTTCAATAGCGGTCTGAAGAATCTTCCTCATATCTGCAGATTTTGATTTTACATTTATCTGCTTCTCTTTATTATTATAAAAGTCTATTAAAAGCTGCGACATGGAAACATTTGATATATCAGATATATCTTTTTCCGTCTCCAGCTTTGTGATAGCCAGATAATCCTTTCTTACCTCTCCAGCATAAATATATCCAGGTGAATAATCCCCATCTTTTATGCACTCTATAACAGCTTTAAGTGTATCAAAAAGTCTATCCTTTTCCTGCACACTCAGGTCAGAAAATGACTTTCTTGCATCTATATCTGCAATATCCACGATATACTCAGCTGTTGATTTGGAAAAACCTGTTATGGAAGTAAAGATAGCCTTTGGTATTGGCATATTCTTTGACACCAGATACTTCTCATAGGCGTATCTATCAAATGGTTTCTCTTCACTTACCGGATTGATCTTATCCTGTGGATCTGGTGCTTCGTACTTCTGTCCAGGAAACAGGATTCTGAGTTTCTTATCCGCTGATGCATCTCCAGCATCAGGTGAAGCCACAGCAAAGCTTCCAAGATCCGGCATAACACGGCGTAAACAATCAGTAATCATATATTCAGCGTCTGTCAAAATGATATTACTCTGTCTTCCCATTATCTCCACAATGAGATGGCGCTGTGACAGATCCCCCATCTCATCAAGATGTTCAAAAACAAAATCAAATATACGGTCAAAGCCTGGCTGTATTATGTCAACCAACCTTCCATTTCCCAAATGCTTACGGAGAAGCATACAAAATGCAGGCGCCTGCATTGGTGCCTGTGGTAATGTGTCAGCTATATAAACTATAGGGAGCGAATTATTTACCGAAAGATATAACTTGGTCTGTCCCTTAAATCCTTTTACCGTTAATGTAATTGTATCATTTCCAGGTTGCTGCACCTTGACTACTCGACCACCTAGGCACTGAGTCTTAATCTCATGTATTACACTACTTATTACTATTCCGTCGTACGCCATTAGTCTGTCCTTATATCATATAGTTATCATGTAGTAAAGGGACTTCCCAATTCCTTCGGGGAAGTCCCTTAAATTCAAAATTTAAAGTTAAATATTTATAGCTCATTATATAACTGCTGGTAAAGCAAAGCGCTCTTGTCCCAGCTGTAATCCTGTTCCATAGCTCTCTTCATCATTGCCTGCCAAGCAGCCTTGTCATCAAAGAAAATTCTCTTTGAATAATTAATGGTATTTAGAAGCTCTCTTGCATCATAATTCGCAAAGCTGAAGCCTGTACCTGTTCCATCATATTCATTGTATGGTTCAACTGTATCCTTAAGTCCACCGGTTTCTCGAACTATTGGAAGAGAACCATACTTAAGAGCCATGAGCTGTGTAAGTCCACAAGGCTCAAATCTTGAAGGTACTAATATAGCATCACAACCGGCATAAATCCTATGTGAAAGCTCATCACTGAAGTAAATGTTAGCTGAAAGCTTTGCTGGATGGAAACCCTGATAATACTTAAACATATCCTCGTATCTTCTGTCTCCAGTTCCCAGAACAACCAGCTGAGTACCATCTGTCATCACATCATTCATAATATGATCAACAAGGTCAAGTCCCTTCTGATCTGTAAGTCTGGAAACAATACCCATCATATAAGCATTTTCATCCTGTGGGAGTCCCAGCTCTTTTTGAAGTGCAAGCTTATTCTTAACCTTGTTCTTCTTATAATTCTTTGTAGTATATTTACAAGCAATCTTATCATCCTTTGCAGGATTAAAGATATCATAATCGATACCATTTACGATTCCCCAGAGGCTCTGCCATCTTGCCTGAAGAAGTCCATCCAGGCCCTCTCCATAGTAAGGTGTCTGAATCTCATGAGCATATGTATTGGAAACTGTAGTAATCTTGTCTGCATATACAAGACCACCCTTCAGCATAGATGCATCCTTATTCATCTCCAGCTTATCAGGCGTGAACAGATCACTTGGAAGTCCTGAGTACTCCTGGATTGTCTTAATATCCCAGCGTCCCTGGAACTGAAGGTTATGAATTGTCATAACCGACTTAATCCCCTGGTAAAATGGATTTGATGCGAATAATGTCTTTAGATAAACCGGAACAAGTCCTGCCTGCCAGTCATGACAATGGATGATGTCAGGTCTAAATCCAATACTTGGAAAAATTGAAAGAGCCGCCTTACAGA
>CAMNGU010000107.1 GCA_946538525.1 uncultured Lachnospiraceae bacterium | reverse complement strand
CCAAATACAACAGTTTCATTTCTCGAACGAATAAATGCAACTGCATTCGCTATAAGCGCAAAGAATGTTACCGTCTTTACACCACCAGCAGTACCAACCGGAGAACCACCGATGAACATGAACAGATTTCCCAATCCACAGGTTGCCTCACGAAGATTCTGCTGTGGAACCGCTGCGAAACCGGCCGTTCTAAATGTAATCGACTGGAAATAAGCATTCATCAGCTTCTGACCAAAGGTCATAGGTCCCAGAGTATCTGGATTAGTGTACTCCATAACAAGTACTCCTATAGCTCCCGTTACTATCAGGAAAAGTGTAAGTGTAAGCACTAATTTCGTATGCTCACTCAGTTTTCTTACTGTAACTGCAAAAGAATACTTTTTCTGTATTCCTATCTTAACCTTATGTTGAACATCAAACCACACAACATATCCAAGACCACCCATGATTATAAGCATCATAGTATTGCATAATACAAGTGGATTCTTATTATACTGAACAAGACTGTCTGGTCCTATTATATCTATTCCCGCATTACAGAATGCAGATATTGCGGTGAATACCGAAACCCATATTCCTTTAACCAGACCAAATTGAGGAACAAATACCGGCATATATAATACTGCACCAATACCTTCCACAAGAAATGTTCCCTTAAATACTCCAAAGAGGAACTTCTTCAGTCCACCAGGAGAATTTAAATTAAATGCATCATGCAGGAGCACTGTCTGACTAAGTGACATTTTCTTACTTACCATGAGCATCAATATTGATGTTACGGAAATGATTCCCAGACCACCAAGCTGAATCATGATAAGTATCACTATCTTGCCGAATATACTCCAATATGCATATGTATCAACCACAACAAGTCCGGTAACGCAGATTGATGTGGTAGCTGTAAATAGGGATGTCAGTAATCCACCTCCATTTCCATCTGCTGTAGATATTGGAAGCATAAGCAGAATCGTACCTACCACTATCGCCCCCAGGAAACTGAGTGGAATAAGCTTTGCTGACTCCGCTTTTCTTTTTCTAGATTCTTTTGTCGGTTTTTCAACTACTGTCTTCACTATTTTCTTCTCCAAGTGCCAAGAGATAACATTATAAGTACTGGGAAAATCTCAAGTCTTCCCGCAATCATATCAAATATAAATACCCATTTGGAAATGAGTCCGAAACTCGCAAAATTGCCTGTAGGTCCAACCATCCCCAGTCCAGGACCTATATTATTGATGGTAGCTGTAACTGCTGTAAAAGAAGTCACCAGATCAAAGCCATCGAAACATACAACTATAAGTGATGCTACAAAGATAAAAATATAAGCCATCAGAAATACATTTGTAGTTCTAAGCGTATCCTTACTTACTACCTTTCCATCCAATCTTATACTTCTAACAGATGAAGGATGAATATAGCTCTGAAGCTCACGAACAACCTGCTTAAAGTAAAGCAGAACTCTAGAAACTTTGATTCCACCACCAGTACTTCCTGCACAGGCTCCAATAAACATAACAAGAACCATAACTGCCTTTGGAAGGCTGGCCCACATATTAAAATCAGTGGTAGCAAATCCCGTTGTGGTCATAACTGATGCCACCTGAAATGCCGAATGATGTATTGCACTGGCAATCGAAGGAAAACCAGCATAGTATCTTCCTGAATGTAACAGACCATTTACTGTCCCTAAAGAAACAAGTGCTGTGGCCACAAAATAAATCACAAGATATGATATAACCTCTTCCGCATGAATAAGGTCTTTAAACTTCTTCATGATGATCAGATAGTAAATATTAAAGTTACATCCAAACATTATCATTCCTACAGTCAGAATAACCTGACAAGCTGTATTGTAACTACTGATACTATCACACTTTATACCAAAACCTCCGGTACCTGCTGTACCAAAAGCATGACAAACGCTATCAAAGATAGGCATTCCTGCAGCTATAAGTGCTATGATAAGAATCACAGTCATAACTGTATAGATAGCATACAAAGTAAATGCAGTTTCTTTAACCTTTGGAACGATTTTCTCAACAGAAGGTCCAGGAGATTCAGCCTTCATGATATTCATCTCATCTGCACTTGATGGAACAAATGCAAGCATGAATACGAGAATACCCATACCACCGATCCAATGTGTAAAACTTCTCCAGAAGAGAAGACATTTTGGCATAGCCTCAACATCACTTAAGATGCTGGCTCCAGTAGTGGTAAATCCAGAGGCCGTCTCAAAGATTGCGTCCGTAAATCCCGGAATAGCTCTACTGAGCCAAAATGGCATAGCTCCAATAATACTGAAAATGAGCCAAGCAAGAGCAGTTATCACAAACCCTTCCTTAGCTCTGATTCTATTATTCTTTGTTGGAATAGCTCTTAGCCCTGTACCTATAACAATCGATACGCCGGCAGTGATTGCCAGCATAACAAACTCTTTTTCCTGTAAACATACACCAATAAGTGCAGGGAGCAGCAAAAATACTCCCTCCAGCTGAATGAGCTTTCCTATTATATTTACTATAATTCTATGGTTCATTTTTAGTGTCAGCCTCTTATGATTTCATTAATACCATTTATATTTTTATGAGTAGTAACTACAACCGCGCTGTCACCAATCTCAAGAGTATCACGACCACCCGGACGAATAATCTTACCACGCCGTTTAATGCTGCAAATAAGTGTATTGTCTATAAGTTTCATATCCTTCAGCTCGATTCCTGCAGCAGGGAAATCTTCGCCAATAGAAAGCTCCAGAGCTTCAACTTTTCCATCCATAATCCTGTAAAGAGCCTCAACCTCACTACCCATAGAATTCTGCATAGAACGAACATATCTGGTAATATAGTCAGCTGTTATCTCTTTAGTACTAATCTTATTTCCAACTGGAAGTTCATTTACGATATCCTCATAGGAATTACGGTGTACTCTAGTGATAACCTTAATATCAGGATTAATCTTCTTAAGATATAGTGACAGAAGAATATTTGCCTCATCAGAATGCATAAGTCCGCAGACCGCATCCATATCTTCAACTGACTCCTGAATCAGGAGTCTCTTCTCTGTTGCGTCACCACAGATTATCATCGCTTTAGGTAGAAGCTCAGAGAGTTCTTCACATCTCTCTGGATTCCTCTCGATGATCTTAACATTTATTCTAAGATTTATAAGTTTCTTAGCAAGATAGTAACCAATGGTTCCACCACCTGCTATCATAACATCTTTTATCTTCTTAGCTTTAATTCCAATCTTATTCAGGAAGCCACGAATATCTCCCATGGACATGGTTGCAGATATCTTCTCACCTGCATGAAGTACATGAAGACCATTTGGAATGATGACCTCCCCATCTCTTTCCGCAACACAGATAAGTGCACTGGCACCAACCTTGTTGGAAAGATCCTTTATTGCCATATTATCAAGAACAGAGCCTTCCGGTATTTCAATTCCTATAAGACTTACCTTACCCTTAGCAAATGTATCCACCTCAAGAGCAGATGGAATCTGAATATGGCGAACCATTTCATCTGCCGCAACCATCTCAGGATTGATGGACATTGAAAGGCCTAATTCCTCTTTAAGATAACCAATCTCATCTGTATACTGTGGACTTCTGATTCTTGCTATTGTATGACATTTTCCACGACCTGTCTTTCTCGCGATAAGGCAAGTCAGCATATTTATCTCATCATTATCTGTAACTGCTATCAGAAGATCAGCCTTCTCTATTCCAGCTTCCTTCTGACTAATAATACTGGTGCAGTCGCCCTGATATCCCATAACATCAGTGCTTCCAGTTACAGTGGCCACCGCCTCATATCTTTTATCCATTACTGTTACTTCATGCCCATTGGCAGTCAGCTGTTCGGCAAGAGTCTGTCCTACCTTACCACAACCAGCAATAATAATATTCATATCGTCATTCTCCTGACTAGTTACTTATCTAAGTGCATCATAAAGATGTCTCATGTAAAGTCTCTGGAAGTCATCATACTCTGCAAGTCCTTTGAAAATGCTATCTACAGCATATCCTTCTTCCTCGAGACGAAGAACAAGGCTAGTATACTCCTGTGAAACATCATTTTCAACTGTTTCTCCTGCTATGAATTCCATAGGGATAAATACTATTCGGCGAGAAGATGCATTTGCTACATTAATATCTTTTATAATCTTGTATAGCTTTCTCTCTCCATAAAGGGTTGCCACATAGCATTCATTAAAGTACTTTGCCAAATGAGTTTCAAAAGCTTTCAGTTCTTCTACAGCATCAGTTTTATGTCCTGCTGTTATTAGAACTAAAATATCATCTTTAACCGTTTCCTTAAATGCACCGTGCATGGCTCTTGCAGTAATCTCGTAATCAGCCTCATCATAAAGAAGGGGCTTTGATATATTTACTGTCTTGAAAATCGAAGCCAGTCCTGTGACTTCTTCTTTCATCTTCTTAAATTCAGGGCCATCATGAATCTCGGTTGGAACAACTATAAGGTCTGTCACTCCTCTATCCTTCATGCTAAGAATAGCCGCCTTAAGGTTCTGGTATTTCTCACCGGTTTCTTCTCTTAGACGCTTTCTAATACCATCATCTGTATAGACACAGACCATATCAGCATCAGGAATCCTGTCTCCCACAGAGAACATAAAATCCTCTATGCATCTTCTCCTGACTTCTTTATCCATTGTCCCCTTATTAACTATAATAATCCCCTGTTTCATTGCAATTTCCCCATTTTTAACTTACACTATATGGCATAAAGCTGCATAATTACTTGCCGTCCCACTCGCCATTTGAGTTTACATAATATCCATCTATTTTTTCTGACACTGCCATAGCACCACTAGATTTCAGATAGTACCATTTGTTACCACTTTTAACCCAGCCTGTCTGCATAGCACCGCTGGAATTCATATAATACCAAGTGGAACCATCTTTTATCCACCCTGTTGCCATAGCTCCACTACTCTGCAGGTAATACCATACTCCACTGGATTTTACCCAGCCAGTTTTCATCTCACCGCTAGATTCCATATAATACCAGGTAGAACCATCTTTTATCCACCCTGTTGCCATATAACCACTGGCACTAAAGTAATACCATTTTCCACCTATCTTTTCCCACTTAGATACAGGGTATGAGCCATTTGAATATTCATACCACCAACCAATACTATCCCTCTTCCAGGTTCCTGAAGCAGCAGTTGAATCATCCTCAAATTCTGGAGGGACTGTTCCAAAAAGATCCTTTAGGACCTGAACCGCTGTCATATTCTGGTATCCCTCTGGATCAGAAAATGAGTTTCCCACCGTCCATCTAAATTGATCATAACCTGATAGATACGACATACCCTTTGAACTTGAAGGATATCTATCATACCAATCCTTATAGTAAGTCTTCTTATAATATGTGGCTAATGTAACCGCCTGAGATGAAGTATTGCCTGAAGGAGTTGGTGTTCCTGAGAACTGAACTCCTGGAGGAGATGAATGCATAAGCACCACGCTTCCGTCCTCACAAGGTCCAACCACTATCCATACATGATCAGGAGTCTTCATAATATCTCCAGGTTTATAGTTCGTCACATTACTTGACATGTTAAGGGTTCCATATCCCTTTGACTGAAGCTTTTCAAGAACCTTGTTATTATAATCCACATAGCCTTCCTTGCCATTTTCTGTTTCAAGTGTATTATAGAGCACCCAGCCCACATAACCTGAACAGTCCAGACCTAAATGTATAACATCTCCATTTGTTTTGTAATCATAATTCTTATAGTTATAGCCGCTTGTCTGCTTAGAAGCGAACTCAGCCCACCTAGATGAAAGGCCAATGGTTCGAGCCTCTGTACCTGCTCCAGTATCCTCTTCATTCCAGCCACCACCATAGGTATACATTGTTGTACCCATAGGCTCAAGACCTGTCTTAAGGAAGTTCTTGATAGAAAGTTTCTCCACAGTCTCTTTGCCTTCAGAATCATTAGAAGTTCCAGAACCATTCGTGTTATTTCCAGTATTACCGGCTGCCTGAACATAGGAACCTTCAGCCCTCATATCTGTAAAACCAGTTAGGGAACTAAATATAACAAATGCACCAAGTGCACCGGCAACTGCTCTCCTGATATATTTTTTAATCTTTAATCTCATATAGCTAACCTCATTCTTATGTCTCTAATACCATTCAAAAACTTTAAACATTCTAACATATTTCTTGAAACAGTAAAAGGCAGAGACCACAAGATCCCCACCTTTCTTATAATAGTTAAAGACTGATTTTAATTATTTTTTATTTTTCACATAATACGGTTTAGTCTTATCAAATACAACATGCATCTGATTTTGATTTCTAATACCTTTAACTATATTTACATATTTTGATACATAGCCATTCATCTTTTCTATATATTCTGCTTCCGGAATGGTTCCTCCAGCTACTCCATCCAGTCCAAACTCCCAGCTAGCCGTAAGCTCTGCACTCAATAATCCATTTATTGAGTAGAGAACCACATCATAGATTATCTCACCTAAAAATGTAGGCGTAAGTATCTGCGTTTTCTTATTCAATGCAATATATTTATTATTCACCAGCTTGGTGATGATCGCATCTCTTGTGGCAGAGGTTCCAATACCACTACCCTTAATCTGCTCACGAAGTTCTTCGTCCTCGATCAGCTTACCTGCATTTTCCATAGCAAGGATCATAGAACCCGAGTTATATCTCTGTGGAGGATTGGTCTTTCCTTCCTTTATCTCAAAGTCACCAACCGGCAGAACCACACCCTTCTTCAGCTTGGAAATATAATCCATAACCTCAGCAGTTGCAACCTGATCCTCCTGTCCATCATCAGATTTCTTTTTATTATCTGAATCTCCTTCTGCCCCATTTTCCGAGTCACCTTCTTCAGCATTACCATTTTCATCTTTCTTCTGCAACATAGATGGATTAGCTATAGCCAGATATCCCGGCTTCACAAGCATCTTAAATGAAGCGCTGAATTCCTCAGTCTTTCTAGTAAGAACTATGGATATCTTTTGATATTCAGCAGGTGGATAGAATATGGATAAAAACCTTCTAACTATCAGGTCATAAACCTTCTGCTGAATACTTGGAAACTTTGACAACTGTCCCAACCCCTGTCCGGTTGGAATGATAGCATAGTGGTCCGTGATCAGCTTATCATTTACATATTTGGACTTGGAAATATTCGCATGACCATTTTGGTTAATGATATTCTGTGCATATGGACCAAGACTTCCATAACTACAAAGTCCTCTGATATTCTTATCTATCTCCTTTGCAATAGCTGTCGAAAGAACTCTGGCATCCGTTCTTGGATAAGTTACCAGCTTCTTCTCATAAAGTTCCTGTACAATATTCAGTGTATCAGTAGGGCTGATCTTAAACCTCTTAGAACAATCATTTTGAAGCTCAGCCAGGTTATAAAGCATAGGAGGGTTCTTCTTCTCCGTTTTTCTGGAAATGCTTTTTACAACCATTTCCACCGGTTCCGGATCCTTTAGATATTCAATCAATTCCTCTGCATCCGAACGCTCCTTAAAACCATTTTCCTTATACAGCTTAGGGCTTTCAAAATATATACTACCTTTTACTGCCTTCCACTCAGCATCAAACAGCTTCGCAGTATTTCCATTTTCATCTACCGGCTTATTGATTCCAGCCATAACTCTGTAAAATGGCGTTGATACGAATTCCCTTATCTCACGCTCTCTTTTTACAACCATTCCAAGAACGCAGGTCATAACTCGTCCCACAGCGATAACACATTTATCTACCCCAAGATACTGCTTTATAGGGTAAGAATATTTGAGTGTAAGTGCACGGGAAAAATTAATTCCCATAAGGTAATCTTCCTTTGCACGAAGATATGCTGCACAACTTAGATTATCATATTCTGAAAGTGGTTTAGCATCCTTGATCCCACGAAGTATTTCTTCTTCCGTCTGTGAATCTATCCAGACTCTTCTTCTGTCCTTTGACTTATCTACTCCAGCCTGTGCATCCACAAGGCGATAGATATATTCTCCCTCTCGTCCCGAGTCGGTGCAGACATATATGGTCTCCACATCTTCACGGTTCAGGAGTCCTTTTACGATATTAAATTGTTTCTTCACCGCAGGAATAACCTCATACTTATATTCCTGTGGAATAAATGGCAGCGTATCCTGTGACCACTTCTTAAGATTCGGATCATAAACTTCAGGATAACTCATGGTCACCAGATGACCAACGCACCATGTGACGATATAATTATCATCTTCTATATATCCATCTTTGCGGGCCCCTTTTACTTTCAGCGCATCAGCAAACTGCTGAGCCACCGAAGGTTTCTCCGCAATAAAAAGTTTTTTCATATATTATTCTCCAGAATTTTTCTCTCTAGATTTCATTTTTCTAGATTTAGTTTTTTACCGCTTTCTTCTCTAGAATTTTTGCAGCGATTTTTTGCAGCGATTTTCTTCACTGCCCCTACAAT
>CAMNGU010000106.1 GCA_946538525.1 uncultured Lachnospiraceae bacterium | reverse complement strand
TCCTCAAGTGTATACTTGTAACGACCGATATCTTCACGAACCGACATGGCTACGATATCATTTATATTTGCTCCCTCTTTAAGAGCCTTTAAACTCTCATCATAGAAGAGCCATACCAGCTTCTGCATGTAGAACTGCTTCTGTATAGAAGTATAAGTATCGATTTCATCAAATGAGTTCTGGTGCAGGAAGTCCTCACGGATGGATCTTGCAGCTTCCATCTTAAGTCTATCCTGAGGTGAAAGGGCATCCATACCTACCATCTTAACAATCTCGTTAAGTGAAGCTTCTTCCTGAAGCAGGCTCATAAGCTCCTGTCTCAACTGCATCCATTCTTCATTTACATTTTCATCAAACCAGCCCTTGATTTCATCAAGATAAAGACTGTAACTATTCAACCAGTTAATAGCTGGGAAATGTCTCTGATAAGCCAGCTGTGCATCCAGTGACCAGAACACCTTTACGATACGAAGTGTCGCCTGGGATACTGGCTCTGAAATATCACCACCAGGAGGTGATACAGCACCGATAGCTGAAAGTGCACCCTGTCTCTCATCACTACCAAGACATACAACATGTCCAGCTCTTTCATAAAACTGTGCAAGACGAGAAGCAAGGTATGCAGGATAACCTTCCTCACCAGGCATCTCCTCAAGTCGTCCTGACATCTCACGAAGAGCCTCAGCCCAACGGGATGTAGAGTCAGCCATGAGGGCTACTGAATAACCCATATCTCTAAAGTACTCAGCAAGTGTAATACCTGTGTAGATAGAGGCCTCACGAGCAGCAACAGGCATATCAGATGTATTTGCAATAAGGATTGTTCTCTTCATGAGGGACTCACCTGTACGAGGATCCTTCAGTTCAGGGAACTCGTTCAGAACGTCAGTCATCTCATTTCCACGCTCTCCACATCCAATGTATACAACGATTTCGGCATCTGCCCATTTTGCAAGCTGATGCTGGATAACTGTCTTACCTGATCCAAATGGTCCAGGAACGGCAGCAACACCACCCTTAGCAATTGGGAAGAATGTATCTACTACTCTCTGTCCAGTGATAAGTGGCTGACGAGGTGGAAGCTTCTTTGAATAAGGACGGCCTTTACGAACAGGCCACTTCTGCATCATCTGAAGTTCCTTATCACCATCAGCTGTCTCAACAACTGCAACAGTGTCTGTAACTGTAAATGAACCACTCTGGATTGACTTGATCGTACCCTCAATTCCATAAGGAACCATGATTCTCTGAGTAACAACCTCTGTCTCCTGAACAGTACCGATGATGTCACCAGCTACAACCTTGTCACCTACATTTGCAGTAGCAACGAAATCCCATTTCTTATCTCTATCAAGTGAAGGAACTTCAACACCTCTCTCAAGAAGATTACCACCAGTAACTTCCATGATTTTTGTAAGAGGTCTCTGAATACCATCATAGATAGAACCCATAAGTCCAGGTCCAAGTTCAACTGAAAGAGGTACTCCTGTAGACTCAACAGGCTCACCAGGTCCGAGACCAGCAGTCTCCTCATAAACCTGTATTGACGCCTCATCACCGTGCATCTCTATAATCTCACCAATAAGTCTCTCATTACTAACACGAACAACGTCGAACATATCCGCATCACGCATTCCTGTAGCAATAACAAGAGGTCCGGCTACCTTCTTAATCTTACCTACTACTCCCATGGAGCTATATTCTCCTTTCTATGTGTATTTGGGGACGGGTCCATTTTGCACATTTGGTGCATTGGGGACCTGGTCCACTTTACACCTTTATTCTCCAAATAAGATATCACTTCCGACTGCCTGTTCAACAGAACGACGGACAGCCCTGATTCCATCTCCAGTATTTCCTTTGACACCTGGTATCTGAATGATGGCTGGTGTCATCTCTTCTCTATATTTATCTATCTGTTTAGCAGTAAGTGCTGCTAATTCTTCTGTAATATATATAATTCCGTATCCGCTTCCTGCCAGATTCTTTAAGGTCTTAACTGCCTCCTCCTGTCCTTCAACAGGAAATGTGCTAAGCCCCAGGGAAGCAAAACCATAGATACTGTCATAGTCACCCATTACGGCTATTTTATTATCATCCATACATTTTCCTTACCCTTTCCGAGATAACTTCATCGCTGAAACCATTTGCCTTTGCAGTCATAATGATTCTAGCGGTTCTAATCTCATTTTGCTTTGCCAGGAAGAACGCCACTATAGGTCCACTGGACTGGATGTTGGTTTTCTGATTCATCAGTGTACTCATGATGAAGTCATCACACCACTTTTCGAACGCTGAAAATGAATCCTTTAGCGCATCGACTGCAGATCTATAATCTGTTTTCTCAAGGAATCCATATACTTCTTCTCTTCCAACCGCAGCTGCAGCTGCCAGCTTCTTAACATCAAACTTTCTGTTAGGAGCCAGTGCATCCTCGATCATCTGAAGTGGTCTCTTGGTATCTGCGGCCCTGACTGCTATCTTGATATCCGCAATAACAACCTTTGTTTCTGCATAGTCGGCAAGAAACTTATCTTTAGTTGTAGCAGCTACCTTCTCGATTGCATCAAGACAAGCTCTATCTATCATTACATCAAGTCGCTGTCCATCTCTGGTGGTTAACATAAGATCTAAAGCTTTTTCAGCCACCTGCTGCATATCCTCAGGCAGTTTCTCAAACTCCTTATCTCTTATGATACTCATCAGCTGAGTTTTACCATAAAGCTCATGCTCATAAAATGCTTGTCCATCCTCGATACCGGTACAGACCTCTTTTATAGCAGCCTTGAGATTGTGATATAACTCCTGTATAAAAAGTGTATCAATGATCTTCTTATCTACACCGAGAGTATTAAGAAGCTTCATCTGCTTCTCTTCCTCATTTGACAAGACAGTTTCCATATCAGAATCTACTGATCCGTCTCCCCAGCCCTTTTCGGTAAGATAGGAAAGTACTTCCTTTTCACTTTTCATTCCAACCATAGTCTGGACATCAGCATCTGTCAGTAGAGTTTTCTCTTTAGCACGGATACAGGCAACAGCGTAAATGTAATCCGCATCTCTCATCTTCTTTTCTCCTTACTGTGCTTAGGTTTATGCACATTATGTCCAAAACATTTTGTTGACAACATCAATCAGCTCATCCTGATTTTCTTCAAAGAGCGCATCTACGGAAGAGTTGATCTCTATATTTCCATACTTAAGAATAAATCCACCATCTATATCTACTGTATCTTTTGAAATATCCAGCATGCCGCCCTTTTTAGTAGCGACCTCATTTGCTGTTTTCTCAAAACCTTCAGGAATTCTGGCAAGATCCTTCTCATTAAGAAGTAAAACTCCTTTATCAGCTAAAGCTTGTTTCTCGAGAAGTTTAAGTAAGGTATCAAAATAATCCTTTGTATCCTGAAGCAGAATCTTTGACTTTGCTTTACTAAGAACTGAATCAATGATTTCCTGCTTTGTTTCCAGCATTATGAGCTTTTCAGCCTGCTCACATTGAGACTGAGTTTTCTTAGCTTCAGTTGCCAGCTTTTTGCCAGTCTTCTCATCGGCATCTGCTTTAATAGCTGAACACTCTTCTTCAGTCTTTGAAATGAGCTTCTTAGCAGCTTCTTCTGCAGCAGCAATTATTCCAGCAGCTTCTTTTTCAGCTTCAAGATTAATCTGGTTTGTAATCTTTTCGATTCCTGCCATGCCTACTCCTTTCTAAATCTGTTAAGTATTGGTTCAATATATTAGGGATATTGAAGTAGTACGAACTTGCTTAAAAAGCAAGCTTACTTACCTATACATTATATATTGAAATACGGAATTGCTCCGCTTCGCTCTCGCAATTCCTAATAACATTCGCACTCCGCGGTTTTTGCTTTGCAAAACCGCTACGCACTCATGTTATTTTATTCAAGATAAAGTCATTTTGCTTAACAAGCAAGCTTGTACGCAAACTGACTTTCCTTGAATTATTATTTCAAAATGTTTGTAACGGAAAGAATAGAAATAAGCAGGGCAAGGATTGCGTATGTCTCAACCATTGCTGGGAAGAGCATAGCCTTACCAAACTGATCTGGCTTCTTTGCAACAACACCAATTGAAGCAACTGATGTCTTACCCTGGAATACTGCAGATACAAGACCTACGATTGCGATTGGAAGGCAAGCTACGAAGAATGCCCATCCCTGCTTTGTTGTAAGTTCAACTACGCTTCCACCAAGAAGTCCGATCTGTGAAAGTGCAATGAATGTTACAAGAAGTCCGTAGATACCCTGTGTACCAGGAAGAAGCTGAAGGATAAGAACCTTAGCGAACTGTGCTGGATCCTCGCTTACTACTCCTGCTGCAGCCTGACCACCTGCTGCTACTCCAAGTGCTGAACCTACACCTGCAAGTATTGTAGCAAGTGCTGCTCCTATTAATGCTATAACAACTCCTGTTGACATGAATTTAATCCTCCTTAATTTCTACATATCTATTAATTGTTTTAAATGGTGTAAATGGCTTTCCACCACCATCATAGAACTTTCCAAAGAACTCAACATACTGAAGACGGTTTGTATGTACATACGCACCCAAAAGATTGATAAGTATATTGAGTGTGTGTCCAAGTATGAACACGACTACAAATATGATAACTCCCACAACACCTTTTCCGTTCATGCTCGCCATCATATTGATAACATTTGCAATAACTCCCGTTGCAAGTCCCAGTGCCAAAAGTCTTGAATATGAAAGCACATCTGACAACCAACCTGTAACGCCGTAAATGTCATACGCTCCAAGAGCAATTCTAAGTCCCCAGTTCTTGTTAGCTCTTCCTGACATCAGAAGTATGATCACAACACCTCCGATTGTAAGAACCTTTGAAAGAGTAACCATGGCTGGTGAGAACACTATCTGCTTTCCTGCTATGGATGCAAATATATTTGATGGTACAAGCATCATTACAAGTCCTGTAATAAACATATACCAGGAAATAATATCGGATATGAAACCTACAATATCTTTATTCTTCAGATATTCATAACCCTTCATAGCAAGTCCTGCATAAAGGTGAATCAATCCGAACAACATGCAGTATATAAGCAGTCTCATAGGATTGTCCAGAGGAGCAAACCATATTGGTTTAAGAACCTGTGTACTCTCTGGAACTCCAAAGAATGTATGTGCTATCACATCTATCGCATCTCCGAAGAAGCCTCCATACATGAAGCCCCAGAAGGCAGTTGATAGTCCACACCAGAAGAACAAACGGAGCATCTTATTTAATCCACTCTCTATTCGTTTATACTTCAGAAGCACTATTCCACAGACCAGTGACATCACTATTCCGTAACCTGCATCTGAAAGCATCATTCCGAAGAAGAACACATAGAACAGCGACATTACCGTTGTAGGATCTACTCTTCCATGAGTTGGAAGTCCATAGGACTCCAGAACTCCTTCAGATGCCTCTGAGAAATGATTGTTCTTAAGCTTGATTGGAGCAGCCTCATCGTCCTGCTCTATCTCAACAACAGCATCATACTTTTCTTCAAGTATCTTTGCTATTCCTTCAGCCTGATCCGATTCTACCCAACCCTGAATAAAGAAGACTTTATCCGACTGTGGAAGTGTTCCAAGCACTCTGTACTTCTCACTTCTGGTTCTAAAGTAGTCCGCAGCAATCTTAAACTTCGGAATGTACTCTGCATAAGTTTCAATCTTTTTCTCTGCTTCTTCTATTTTCTTTTCTTCATCTACGATATCATTTCGTCTCTTCTCAATAGCCGCATCAGGTATTCTGTGCGAAAGAAATGGAAGCTTGCTGTAACCTTTGCTTCTCATATTCTCCTCGACCTTATCAGCCACATTATTGGTTGCGATTACGCATACATTTGTAATCTGATTCTCGTTATACAGAATTTCTGTTATAACAGGTATCGGTTCTTCCAGACCTTCAGTAGCGATAGCATAGAGCTGATCTTCTTTCAGGGTCTCTGGAAATGTACCAATAAATATCTTGGTTGATTTAGTCTTCTCGCTATTCAAAGGGATATCGAGTTTACTCCATGGGGAAAGGGTTGCTATCTTATTCTGCTTTCTGGTGATGGTTGCTTTACTCTCATATATCTCATGCTCAAGATCCAGCACATCCTTCACCTTGGAATACAGCTTCCTTCTATCCTTCTCAATCTCACGAAACTCACTTATACTAATCTGAGTATTCTCTAGATTTAGAAGCGGTTTCTTGGTTTTATCGTATTTTGAAAGGATTCCGATAACATAATCAATCTCGTCTGCTATCTTCTGGAATCTAATACGTTCACCAGATGTATCCATTCTTTCAAATGGAATCTCGAAGGAAGTATCCTTAGCATCAAGGGCATCTATCTCCATGGCACCTATTTCCTGCAAAAACTCTAGTGTTGCCTTACGATTTTTCTTCGAAGAATACACCGAAAGCTTTCGCATCTCAACAATTGCCAAAGTATTTCCCGCCTTTCTTTTATCTATTAAACTAAATCAGCTTAGCGATAATTGCATCTATCGCTTCATTTTCCTTTTCCGCAACTGACTGCTTTAAAGTTGCAGCGTTTGACTTTGCATTTTCTTTTGCTTTCTCAATAGCTACAGCTCTCTGCTCTTCAGATTGGTTCAGCATATCAGCTTCATTTGTCTTTGCTGCTGCTTCTGCATCCCTTTTCATCTGCTCAGCTTTTTCTTCAGCAGTTCTCCGAATCTTATCAGCTTCAGATTTTGCAGCCTGAACTTTTTCAGCCGCTTTTGCTTCAGCTACTTCAACTGCTTTCATAGCTTCTTCAATCACTGCACAGCCTCCTTGTTCCAAAAATTTATTCAAGTTTTTATAGCGAAAAATGTCGCTTTATCACCCAAACACGAACATTCTATATTATACAAACATTACTCTATTAAAGCAACAAAACTTTTAACTATTATTGCCTATTTTTTTACGATTATTGTCTTAATATCTCCTATTTCTCTCGTGAGGATTAATACAGCTTTCTATTCATCCAATCCAGCCAAAAAAAGTCACATAAAGCCCAAAAAAGTCACATAAAATCAAAAAAAAATGACTGCGAACAGTCACTTTTTATATATTTTTATTATTCAATTTATTTTTCGATTTATTATTCCCCAAGTTTAAACTTGTCCGTATATAGCACATTAAAATCTACATAAGTAGAAATACCATCTATCCTACCCTGGCTGCTCTGCTGCCACATATAGTATTCCCCTGCATAAGATGTCTGGCTAGTATAATTTGCAAGCCAAATCTTGTCCCCTTCACCGTTAGTCCATACATTTTCCAGGAAGTTCTTACTGCTGTAATTGCAGCAGTCATACCCTGCAGCCTTAATCTCTTTGGAAAAAGCACTATAGTTATTGTTAATGTCATAGATATTCATGCCATAATCTTCAAAATGAAGAAAGTCCTCCCAGTCATAGGCAATCGGAAAGTCCAGCTTCTCTCCGTCAAGGATTCTAAGAAGATAAGCCACACTCTTCTTGATTTCTTCCTCATTTCGCTCTTCTGCATGCCAGTAAATTCCTATCTTAAGTCCTGCAGCCTTTGCGTCCTTGATATAGGTATTATAGTTCCTGTCAGTATAATGTTCTCCGTCATCATATCCTCCAAGTCGAATTATGACGAACTCACAACCTGCAGCCTTAACCTTATTAAAGTCAATTTCTTTCTGCCATCTAGAAACATCAATTCCAAGAACTGTATTATCTTCCTTATATTTTTCCTCAAACTGTGCAAATGTTTCTCCACCTGTTGGAGGTGCTGCACCTCCCTCTACCGGCTCACTACTTCCAGAAGAAGGAACCACATTTACATTCACATCAAGGCTTGTGGTTTTACCACTATCATCTGTAAGAAGAACAGATATAGGATAAGTATCTTCTTTACTTGTATCCACTTCACCTGTTATCTTAAGATCCACATCCCTGTCCACATCATCTGCATAACCAACATAATCATGAATATTAAATTCGGTACCCATATCAACAGAAATATTCTTAGCCGAAATGAGAAACTTAGGCGCCGATTTGTCCACCACTTTGCTCTCCGGCACTGTTGCATCCACATTACTTACCGTATTGGAACTTCCCTCATCAGTAGAATCATTTGCCGCATCCACTGGAGTTGCTAGCGGTACATTTGTCTCCTCCTGAACTTCAGACCTTGCTTCTGTAGTTGCAATTGTCGCCTCAGTTGTTGACTCATCCAAACCAACCACTGCATCCGCATTTCCAATTTCTACTGGTCCATCATCATCCCCTGAAAAATCCACATTAAACAGCAGCATAACAATTCCATAAGCAACCGCCGCCAACACGAGAACTCCTGCCAGGCCCAGCACAATTCTTTTTATCATATCTCCCATTTAAATACACAACCTTTACTAACTATCTATTATTTCTCTTTTACTTATTTTTTATATATCTATTATTATCCTTTTAATTATTTCCCGATTTAATTATTTCCTGATTATCTTTTATTTATCTACTTAAATCGTGAACTACTCGGCAATTGAATTGCCAGAGCATCTGATGTGCGGAGCTTTCGCTC
>CAMNGU010000105.1 GCA_946538525.1 uncultured Lachnospiraceae bacterium | reverse complement strand
AAGGATATTTCCACACCAGGAGCCTTTGCAAGTTATTTTAGAATCTATTCAAAATATACACCAACTAAGATTGTGATGAAGCAGTGGGTGAAAGCGATAAGGAGATATGTGGCATGAGATACATGATTGAAACAGAAAGGAGTAATCTTTTTGATGTGAGTATTGTGATAGCTATGCGTGTTCATATTAAGGGAAATGTGACAGAGGATGTTTTACGCTCGGCTTTCGAAGATACAACTAAGGCCTATGAGATTCTTGGCAGTAAAGTGGTGATTGAGGATGATGGAAATGCATATTATGAGAGTGCACTAAATAAAGAACAAGAATTAAAACAAGAATTAAGACAAGAAAAAACTAATAACAAAATATTATTCGAAGAATCATCTTGGCTTCACATCCTGAAAAGAGAAGAGAAAATCCGTTTTAAGATTGAGGAAGGTGAATTTATGAAAGCCTTTTGCTATGAGCTGGATGAAGAGGGCTGCAGTATTATCTTCCTAATGCATCATTTAGGTGGAGATGGAAAGTCTTTAGTGTATTTCATCGAGAGCTTCATGAGGGCTCTTTCTGGTGAGAAGCTGGAGTTCTCTAATATCAGACTTATTCCTGCCGGACCGCTGGATGATAAATCTAAAATGGATAGACTAGGGCCACTGGCATTTGTGCCAAAATCTTTTAACAAGAAATGGAACAAAGATGTGAGGAAGAAATCCTTTGATTATTATGATATGGATGAGGCTTATGAAATCTACTGGAAAGATCATGAGTCTACTGTCGATGAATATATTTTAAAGACGGAAACGGTTAAGAAAGTATTGGGGAAATGCAAGGAATGGAATATAGGATTTACAGCTTATACTACTACAGCATTTCTTAGGTGGCTTGGTCGTAAGGCTGATGTTGGTTACGCTGTAGACTATCGTAAGGACGGTAACAGATGCATGGGTAATCAGGCCACTGGCATCTCAATCAAGTATGCATATAACTATAATAAATCCTTTAAGGAAAATGCTATAAAGGTTCAAGAATTGATGACGAAAAAATTGGAGGATGATCAGTCCAAAGAATTCATTCTACCTTTTATGGCATCCTTCGAACCTACACTGGTAGATGCTATAAACCTGGAGCATGCTGGTTCATTTAGAAGTAAAACTTCCAAGTCGCTGGCAACGATTTTGGGATATAGAAAGAAGACCAAAGATATGTCAGTTACCAACCTTACAAAGCTGGATATACCGGAGGATTATGGAGAATATAAGCTGGATTTCTTCTCCTTCATCCCGCCTGTAATATCGTATGGAAAAAATATTGTAGGAATATCAACTTTGGGGGACTGTACGGTACTAACCATTCACAGGTTAAAAATAGTTTGATTAAATAGTTTTCTTAAGGACTCCTTAATAACTTTTGATGTAGAGTGTTGCCATAAGAATAAAGATTCTAAAAGCAAGAATGCTAGTTCAAATAAAGCAAATAATAAATAAAAGATATAGAACGATAAAATAGCGATAAAGCGACAATAAAATAATTAAGGAGATTATTATGAGTAGCATTTCGGAGGAAAAAGTAAGTAATAAGAACAAGCTAAATGAGGTTGTAACGGAAATATCTGATAAATCTGAAGCGGGAAAAAAACAGAAGAAAATCAGGAATAAGCCTAGAAAGATAGCCAAGATCATAACCGTAATTTTTGTTATCCTTCTCCTGGTAATGCTGGTCGGAAATGGGATTCTAACTGTTGTTATCTATAATCAAAACTTTAATGTAAGAGGTGACAGCTATGAACCATTGATGTTTTATGTGGAGGATTTTCAGGGACTGTCCAGAACACAGTATGAGTTTACATCTGACAAGGGACAGAAACTAGCAGGATATCTCTATGAGGCATCAGATGAAAATGAATCAGATGGACCTAAGGGTGTGATTGTTTTGGCCCACGGCTTCGGTGGCGGCGGACATAATTCATATATGGATGTGGCGAACTATTTCGCCCAGAATGGATATTATGTATTTGCCTATGACGCTACCGGATGTGATGAAAGTGAAGGCGAAGGCGTTGGTGGATTTCCTCAGGGAGTTATGGACCTGGACCATGCTATTACTTTTGTGGAAGGGCTTGATAAGACAAAAGATCTTCCTATATGTCTTTTTGGACATAGCTGGGGTGCCTACTGCGTCAGTTGTATACCGAAGTACCATCCTGAGGTGAAGGCAATCATTGAATGTGCAGGTTTCAATAGTTCTGCTGAAGAGTTCGAGGCTCAGGGAAAGGAGCAGGCTGGAAGTTACATTTATACAATGATGCCATATGTACATCTTTATGAGAGATATAAGTATGGTGAATATTCAAAATGTAACGCCTTGGACGGGCTTGCATCCACAGATGCTAAGGTGATGGTGGTTCATAGTCAGGACGATGGCGTGGTTCCAACAAGTGTGGGATACGATAAGTACTATGAGAAGTTTAAAGATGATGACAGATTTAAATTTGTAGAATTACAGGATAAGGGACATAGTATCTTCAATGACTACACTTATGCAGATGAATTTGATTCTGGGTTCGATGAATGGCTTAAGACTCTGGATTATGATTATAATCAGGAGGATAATAAGGATAGATTCATGGAAGACAAGGCAGATTATATACACAAAAATCTTGATAGAGAAAAATGGACCGACACCCTGGATAAAGACCTATTTGGACAATTCCTGGCGTTCTACGATGAGGCTGTAAGATAGAAATAAATATAATGCGGATGTAAGATAAGTTGTACTACTATTTATTTAAGAAATAGCTAAGAAATAGAGAAGACACAGGTTAAGAATTATACCTGCCTTTGCTGTATGTTTAGTATAGCAAAGGCAGGTGTTTTTTATGAATAAAAGCGAAAATAATTATAAAAAGTTTTTACTTCTCTGGGCTGGAGAACTTATATCATCAATAGGTGGAGGACTTACCAGCTTTGGTCTTGGAATATATATTTTCCAGAAGACTGGCAGTGCGTCGGGAATGGCATTTATGACTCTTCTGGCTTTTCTTCCAGGACTTCTTCTAAAGGTTCCGGCAGGTGTTCTTGCGGACAGATATGACCGGAGACTTCTTATGATGATTGGTGACGGCTGCTCAGGACTGGGAGTTTTGTTTATTTTATTATGTATGATGAGAGGCGAGGCGGAGCTGTGGCAGATATATCTTGGAGTCATTATAAGTTCAGTATTTTCAGCACTTCTGGAGCCGGCATATACTGCTACCATAACGGACATTCTAACAAAGGAGCAGTATTCCAAGGCAAATGGACTGGTATCTATGGCAGGTAGTGCCAGATATTTATTCTCGCCGGTTATTGCAGGATTCCTGCTTGCGGTAAGTGACATTAAGCTGATACTTATTATTGATATAGGCACATTTTTCCTGACTATTCTTTCCGCTGCAGTAGTTAGAAAAAATCTGGAAACAAAACCTATAGAGGTTGAGGCTTCATTTGTCGAAAGCATAAAAGAAGGGTGGAAGGCTGTTACAGTTAAGAAAGGACTGTTTCTATTGATTGTTATATCTTCAGTTATCACTCTATTTATGGGTGTATTTCAGGTGTTGGCGGAACCATTTGTGCTTTCATTTTCAAATGCTAAAGTGCTCGGGATTGTTGAGACAGTTGCTGCATCAGGAATGCTTGTTACAAGTGTTATTCTTGGAATCAAAGGTATCAAGAAAAATTATGCCAATAAACTTACACTTGGTCTAATGATTGCAGGATTTGGAATGTCTGGATTCGCAATGCTTCAAAATGTATATGTTGCTGGTACATTTGGCTTCCTGTTCTTTGCGGCGCTTCCAATAGCAAATAACAGCCTGGATTATCTGGCCAGAACTAATATACCTGATGAGCTTCAGGGAAGGGCCTGGGGATTTATAGGTTTTATCTCTCAGTCGGGGTATGTGCTTGCTTATGGCTTATCTGGCGTTATTGCAGATGGAATAGGAAATCTGACTGGAGGAGGCGTTGGAAAAGGTGCTTCTATAACAATTATAATCTCTGGAATCTTACTTGCTGTTATAGCTCTTGCCATGGGAAGTGTAAAGAGCATTAGAAAATTAGAAGAGTAATACCACATATTCTGATAATATGGTAAAATCATATCTAAATGTTCATCTAAAAAAGATTTGGATTATTAGAAGAAAAAAGGTCTAGAAAATCATATAACTGGAAAAATACAAGAAAAGGCAGGTAAAGGAAATGGATGATAAGGACTTGATCTGGGAAGAGGTTTCTACAGAACATATAGTTCAGGATGAGTGGATAGATTTTCGAAAGAGTGCTTTTCGCTTTCCGGATGGAAAGATATTTGAACCATATTATACATATAGTCGAAGAGATTATGTGGTGGTTGTGGCTTCTGATGAAGAGGGAAAATATATCTGCGTAAAGCAGTTTAGACAGGGAATCCGTGAGGTGACTACGGAGTTTACTGCAGGTGGAATTGAGAGAAGTGATGGGAAAGAATATGGAGAGAAAAATGATTCTAACGAGGATGCACTAGATGCGGCTAAGAGAGAACTCCAGGAAGAAACAGGTTATATCTCAGATGAGTGGAGACATCTTATCACAATTCCGTCAAATGCAACTATTGCCGATAATTATGCATATATCTTCGAAGCCAAAAACTGTCGTAAGGTAACAGGTCAGTCTTTAGATGAGATGGAGTTCCTGAATGTAGAACTATATACAGCTGAGCAGATTGAGGAAATGATTTCAACTGGAAACTTTAAGCAGGCAATGCATGTAATGGCTTGGTTGATGTCAAAACAAGATAGCAAAAAGTAGGCAATATAAAATAAATAAATTCTTTTATTTTTTTAACTGACATTTTAACTTATTAAGTGGATGAAATTTATACACTTAATAAGTTATAGAATAAAGGATGGAAATATAAATGATAATAGAAAATGAACAATTTGATGAGGAAAGAGCACTATACGGAAGTGATGGGATTGAAGCTGTAGGCTGTTCCTTTGACGGACCAGCAGATGGAGAGAGTGCATTTAAAGAGAGTAGCAATATAATTGCGAGAGATTGTTTCTTCAATCTGCGTTATCCATTTTGGCATGTTAAGGGACTTGAGATTAGCGGTTCTGAGATGACTGAGCTTTGCCGTGCAGCTATCTGGTATTCAAAGGAAATTAGTGTTAAAGATACAAAATTTCATGGGATTAAAGCTCTTAGAGAATGTGCTGAAGTAAATATAGAAAATTCGGATATTAAGTCACCAGAATTTGGCTGGTCTGTAAATGGTATTCGGATGAGCAATTCTTCAGCAGAGAGCGAATATTTTATGATGCGGTCCAAAGGACTGGAGTTTGATAATGTAAAACTAAAGGGTAAATACTCATTTCAGTATATAAAATATGCCACCTTTACTAACTGCGAGTTTGATACTAAGGATGCTTTTTGGCACGCACAAAATGTGCATATAAAGAATTCAATTATCAGCGGGGAATATCTTGCATGGTACTGCGAAAATGTAACTTTTGAGAATTGTACTATCACCGGAACCCAGCCTTTCTGTTACTGTAAAGGGCTTAAACTCATAAATTGTAAGATGGAAAATGCAGATTTGGCATTCGAGAAATCTGAAGTGGATGCTGATATTACTACAGCTGTTGATAGTATTAAAAATCCACGCAGTGGTAAGATTCGCGTAAAGGCTGTAGGTGAGATTATTATGAATGATCCGGAAGCAGAAGGTGAAGTTATCATAAGAGGATAAGCTCTCTAAATGCTATTGAACGCTCTCGTCAGTTCCCTGAATACTATAAACGGGTAGCTGATGTAAAAGGCTGCATATTTGTGGATGCAGCAGAACATATTAAACCATCTACCATAGATAGTCTTCATCTATCACCAGAAGCCCATGCAAAACTGGCTGAGGTTCTGGGAGATGTGATTCTTAAAATATGATTCCTAAATAATTTAAAAACTGTTTATTGTTTTATGTTTGAATAATTTGTGTCATGTTATTCAAAGTAATGGACCTGTTATACCAGATTTGTTGACGGCGGAAAGCAGGTCGTATATAAAAAAGTCATGGAGGCAACGAGTTGAAACTTTTTGTAAGAGACAAACAGAATCTTGCAGAAACTGAGGTGGAAATTAGATGCAGACAGCGGGATGAAGAGGTAGATAACCTTATCAATGCCATTAATTCTGCTGGTGACACACTGATAGGAGAAAAGGAAAATGGAGATAAAGCGCCGGTGTACATTTCCAAAGTCCTTTACTTTGAGGCTGTGGATCGAAATGTATTTGCTTATACAACCTCGGAAATCTATCGTGTGAAAAAGACGCTCTATGACTTGGAGGAACTGACTTTGAATAAATTTTTTATTCGAATATCAAAGTCGGTTATCGTAAATATCAAAGCCGTTCAGAAAATATCTCCAGAAGCATCCCGGAGACTGAAATTGCTTCTCAGAAATGGGGAGTGGATCATAGTTTCTCGAAACTATGTAGGTGACTTCAAGAAAAGTCTTGGGATGGGACAGTGAAAAAATGTTTAGGATATTTTCTAAAACAATTTCTAAATAATAGTTTTTGAAAGATTATTAAAGAGGGATATTTACTGATGAGTGAGAAGAAAATGACAAATGAAAATATAACTTTAAGTTTTAGAGAAGAAAAAGAACTCGAAGAAAAGTATAGGATAAAAAATGCGATTATAAAAAGTATCTCAAGAGTTGCTGTATGTTTTTCAGTGGGCATCTTGTTTATGAGTATCTTTTGTGCTATTGGAAATATAAGTATAGAACCGATAGAGTTAATAAAAATTTGGATAGGTTTTTTCTTTCTGATAATAGTTAATTTTTTTAGGCTGATGGTAGCTTCAAGTAAATGGGCTTTAGGTAAACCATTTATATTAATTAATCTGCTTTTCATGCCATTATATCTTGTTATAGCTTTAGTATTAGCTATGGATTTTGTCAAGGATGTGGATGGTCTTCCAAAAGGCTGGCTACTGGTAATGTATGCAGGAATATTTCTAATAGTTTTTTCAGTAAAACAGTTTATAAGTTATTTTACTTATAAAGCTAAAACAGATCTTATGAATGATGCTCTAACGAATTTTCAAAAGGAGCATAAATGGGATGAAGAAGAATAGTTTTTTCGTAATACTTAGAGTTGCACTTGCAGTAATAGTGTGGTGGATAATATATAAAGGTTATTCGGCATTTGTTGAACCTTTATACGCAGATAAAATTCCAGAAGCGTTGGTATTGGTTATCAGGTCTATGGTGGTACCTTATACCTTGGGATTAGGAGGTTTCTATCTGATACTTAAAGGTATGCAGACTGGACCGGTTGATGGGACTATGACAGCGACTACTGGACTTATAGTAAAAGCATTTTTAGTACAGACTGGTCTTGCAATGCCAGTGATTATGATAGTTAACATTATATTATCAAGGCTGGGATTATTGAAGGTTGGAATCACGGCAGATGAAATATTTGGAAGTAACTGGTGGTTCTATCTTATACTTCTACTGGTGTTTAATCCTATATTTGAAGAATTGCTTTTTAGAAAGCTTGCTTTAGATAAATTGTTGGTTTTAGGAGAGAAGTCTGCAATCATTATATCAGCTATTTTCTTTGCACTTCCTCATATCTATTCGCAGGGAGTACCACTTTTCTTTGGTACATTTATCATAGCTTTAGTTTGGGGATATGTTAGAGTTAAGACAGGAAAAATGTGGCCAGTTATAGTGCTTCATAGTCTGTTTAATGTATATGGATCTTACTTCTCCTTAGCATGTACAAGAGCTATACCAACAACTCTGCTCTATATGTTTTTAAGCATGATCGTAATTCCAGTGACTGCGATTATTCTCCTGGTATTTCATTTCAAATCTGCAAAAGAGCCAGATAAGAAATAGAAATTATCTTTTATCGTTTATATAATGTCTTCCAGAAGTCTATGATCTTTCGATAATCTAATAGCATTTTATCTGCGTCTATATTTCCTTGTTGCTGCATACGGTAGACATAGCCTTCGGAAGCCAGAAACATATCCTGATACATGAGCCCCAAATCAAGTCCTTCTTTAAAGTCATCAGGATTTAGATTTGGAACACTTTTGGAGGTTTCAAGCTGTGTATAGGGATGGATGATCTTCTGAATTTCCTCCCGTACCTCTTCGTCATCTTCAAAATATGCCTTTACAGCAAAGGTGCTCATGTCAGGATATTTTTTCATCATTTCCACCTTTGCTAAAAGACCTTTATACATCCTTTCAAAGATATCTGTTTCTTTGTAACAGCCTGAATCTATAAGGTACTGCGTAGTAAGCTCTTCAGCTTTTTTCATAAGAAAGAGATAGAGCTCCTTCTTGTTTTTGAAATAGAAGAACAGAAGAGATTTACTGATATCAGCCTCATTTGCTATCTCCAGCATAGGGCTCTTTTTATAGGAATTCCTGGAAAAAACCCGGAAGCCGGCGTTTATTATACGGTCTTGTTTTTCCTGTGGAAGTGCGTAAAATTTCTCGTTCATTTTATATCCCTTTCCTGTTCTATTTATATATTTTTAAATACTTCTAATAACTTTTATATACTTATCATATGATGTGGGTGTCAAAAGTACCTTTTGACACCATATGACATACGGATTG
>CAMNGU010000104.1 GCA_946538525.1 uncultured Lachnospiraceae bacterium | reverse complement strand
GCTATGCTCGAGTCCGCAGGAAATAGCATTTTTCTTAGAAAAATAGCGGTTTCCGTATGTCATATGGTGTCAAAAGGTACTTTTGACACCCACATCATAATAAATATTTGCTTCGCAAATACTTTCCTTATGCATCTTAGATTCTTGCTTCGCAAGACTACAAAAATAACCCAAGTAAGCTTGACTGCAAGCAGTCGCTTCCTTGTGTTATTTTTTTGCTTTGAATAATAATCCCTATCTTGACAAAATTTTGACATTTTTCTTACAAATGCATGTGAGATTTATTGCATATACTTATTGTATACATATAACATAAGGAATTGCGTAAGCAATTTCCCTATGATAGACGGGAGAGGACTGTTGGGTTTCCAGCCCTTTCCATATACATACGCGGGGATAGGAAACTCCCCTCTCTTATTTCCCCGCGATGCGTATGATGAATAGCAGTCCGGCTTAGCCGTCTATAATTTGTGGGTATATAAATATTTAGGAGGAAATGAGATGGAAGATAAGAATAAGAAAGGTGGCAAGGGTAAGACTATAGCCATTGTTGCCATAGTATTCGTAGTAGTGGGCCTGATAATATTCTTTGTTATGGGAGCTATTAAGAGGTCACAGGGTGGTCCAGGACAAGGACCAGGACAGGGACCTGGAAAGCGTCCACCAAAGGAAGGCGGAAGTATAGAGAGTATTTATGATGAAGCAGAAAATAACATTCTTGATGATGCTTTATATATAGCAGCATAAGATATTTAATATAGATTGATAGGAGAATAAAATGTATATATTCAAAAATGCATTTAAGAATATTTCTAGATCCATGGGACGAAATATACTTATCGGTATTATCGTCACCGTAATAGCAGCTTCATCCTGCGTCGCTCTGTCGATCAGAAAATCTTCTGAAAATGCCAGAGAGACAAATATGAAGAACCTGAATATTACAGCACATATTAATGTGGATAGAGCTTATGTAATGGAGACTATCCAGAATAGTGGTGTAGATATGACAGATAGAGCTGCCATGCAGGAAGTGCTTAAAGAGGCATCTGGGCTTTCACTTGATGAGATGAAGGAATATGCTGAGTCTCAATATGTGGATAGCTTTTATTATACAAATATGTTGATTCTGAATGGTGATGAGAACATTCAGCCAATTGATCCAAATGCGGAAATTTCTTCAGATACAGATGCGGAAGATACTGAAGAAGCAGGCGACACTGCTGAGGACAGTGAGGAGGGTACTGATTCTCAGCAGTTACAGCCTAATCAAGATCAGATGCAGCCAGGTCAGGATCAAATGCAGGGACCTGGAATGGACCAGATGCAGGGACCAGGAATGGACCAGCAGGGTGGTATGAATCAGATGCAGGGACCTGGAATGCAGCAGCAAGATCCTGAAACGATGATGGCTAGTATGGGCGATTTCAAACTTACAGGATTTAGTTCAGACGCTGCTATGGAAGATTTCAACACAGGTGTTTCAACTATAACAGAAGGATCTATGTTCGATGAGAACACAACAGATATGGTTTGTGTAGTTTCATCTGAACTTGCAACATATAACAGTCTTGAGGTTGGTGATAAGATTACTCTTTCAAATCTTCAGGATGAGGAAGAAACATATGAACTTGAGATAGTAGGTATCTACAAGAACAGCAATTCATCAAACAGCATGTCAACAGGAAATGCAAATGATCCTGCAAATGAGATTCTTACATCTACAAATGTAGTAGATAGTATTGCAGAGTCTTCTAAAGATAGTCAGGAAGATGAGAACTTACAGCTTAAGACTTCAGTAACTGGTTCTTATGTATTTGCAGATATGGATGGTTATGACGGTTTTGAAGCTTACCTTACTAAAAATGAAGGTGGAAAGTATGTTCTTACCTCTAGTGATGTAGCTTCTTATGAAGCAAGTCTTGTTCCACTTGAGAATCTTAAGAGCTTTGCGACAGCATTTCTCTGGGTAATACTTGCAATCGGAGCTATCATCCTTGTTGTTCTCAATATGTTCAATATTCGTGAGAGAAAGTATGAAGTTGGTGTACTTACAGCTATTGGTATGCACAAGGGTAAGGTTGCACTACAGTTTATGCTTGAGATATTCATAGTAACTATATTTGCGATTCTTATTGGTACAGGTATTGGCGCTGCCGTATCAGTACCACTTACAAATAAACTCCTTGAGTCACAGGTTCAGCAGCAGGAATCTAGCGAGAGCTCACAGCAGTCTAACTTTGGTAGACCAGATAGCCAGCAGGGACCTGGACAGCAGGGACCTGGTCAGCAGATGAGTCAGGGCAAGTTCTCTAAGGGTGGAGACATTGTTGGTCCTGTAAACTATGTAGATTCAGTTAGCTATGCAGTTGATACAGTTGTAGTACTTCAGATGATCGGAATAGGAATTCTTCTTTCTATCATTTCCAGTTTGATAGCAATTGTATTCATTATGAGATATCAGCCACTGAAGATACTGACAGAGAGAGATTAAGGAGGTAGGTCAGATGAGCGTATTAGAATTAGATAAGATTTCATATACATATGATGGCAAGACCTATGTACTTAAGGATTTCTCTTGTAAATTTGAAAAAGGTAAGGTTTATGCAATCGTAGGTAAGTCTGGAGCAGGAAAGACAACACTTCTGTCTCTTCTGGCAGGGCTTGATAAGCTTTCAGACGGTAAGATCCTTTTCGATGGAAAGGATATAACAAATATAGATAAATATAACTACAGAAGTAATGATGTTGGCGTAGTATTCCAGAGCTATAATCTTCTTCCAAAATTTACAGCGAGAGAGAATGTTGAATTATCAATGGATCTTTCCAAGAAGAAGGTGGCAAATAAGAAGGAAGTAGCTTTGGAACTTCTTAAGAAGGTTGGTCTTTCTGAAGAGGAGGCTAATCGTCGAGTGCTTAAGATATCTGGTGGACAGCAGCAGAGAGTTGCTATTGCAAGAGCCATAGCATATGAACCATCTATTGTTTTGGCAGATGAGCCAACAGGAAACCTGGATCCTGAGAATCAGGATGCTATCATGGAAATATTTAAATCAATAGCACATAATGATGACAAATGCGTAATCATTGTTACACATAGTCAGGATGTGGCTAAGCAGGCTGATGAAGTATTTGAACTTGTAAAAAATGCTTAAATAGTAGTCGATTAGATATACCCCCATAATACTCCTAGTATACCCACAGTATACTCTCAGAGTGCTTTACGAGTACTCACAGCAGAAAGGATATGATGCAAAATGTGTCATATCCTTTCTCTTTTTATTGTCTATTTATTTATGCAATTTGTACATTTATGACAAATTTATTCTTTTAAATATGTCAAAAATGTGATAATATTTAAGTGTATGTGAAAAGAGAAGGTTTCACTGTAACAAAACAATAAGGACACGAAGAAAGGGGTAGTGAGAAGCATGGAAAAAGAAAAGGTTAGACTTGAATTAAAAGCGCTTATTGAAGAAATCTTACCAGATCTTTCAGATGTCAGTATGGATACTGATATCGTAAAAGAGTATGGTATTAATTCTATATCAATTATCAGACTTATAGTTGCTTCTGAAGAGAAGTTCGGGGTAAGTTTCACAGACTATGAGTTGGCTCTTGATGAGTATCCTACATTTGGAGATCTTGCGGCAGTGATATTTGATAAACTTGAGAAGGCAGATTACTAAGGAGGGGTGTACAAATGGCAAAAAAGAGATTACCAGTAACTAGAACACCGATGATCACATCTTGGCAGTGGCATGCAACACTGTTTTCAATTCTTTCAGAAGATGATAATGCAAAGAAGTGGATATTTAGTAACTATATTCAGTTAAGATGCTATAACATCGAAGAAATCTTTACAGGTGAGGAGATGCTTTTTGCAGATATCATGCCTGGAAGCAGTTCTCTTAAGGAATGCCCTTATCTTATCACCTCCCTTATGACAAAGGAGCAGATACAGAGTTATTGTGGCGATATAGTTGATTTTATTATTAAGACTATTGATCTTGGTGGATATGTTTACGGCGTATTTGATGAGGCTAAGATTCTTAGTGATGTGGATGTTGATTACAAGTTCCCTCATGAGTTATTTATTTATGGATATGATCTTGAAGGCGAAGGCTTCTATTGTGGAGACTTTACATTCAAGGATAAGTATGCACATAACAAGCTTTCCTTCGAAGATGTTCGTAAGGGTTATGATGTTATCTCAGCTCCTGAAGATCATATGTTTAAGGATGATTACAAGGGAACAAGAGGTTTGTATGTAATCTTCAAGAATACTGATACTTGCTACTATGAGGTGGATACAGGCCTTATAAGAGACACACTTCGTGAGTATCTGAATTCACAGGATTCAAAGAATCATTTCCGTATGATGAGAAATCGTTTCAAAGATACCACATTTGGAGTTGAGGTTTATGATGTAGCTCTTGAGAGAATCATGAAGCAGATGCAGGCAGAGGAACCTGATTTTGATATCAGAGTACTGCATATTATGTATGATCATAAGGTTCTGATGCTTGAGAGAATTAAGTATCTTATGGCAAATGGATACCTCAATTATGATGCTGATCTTATTACTCAGTATGAAGAAGTTGTTAAGAATATGCTTGCTGCGCGTAATCTTCTTATCAAGATTTCAATTAATGAAAATGTCGCAGAGGCATCACGATTTAAGGATTACTTCCGTATAGCAAAAGAGAAGGAAGTAGCCGTCCTCCTGGAAGTGCTCTCTAGATTGGATCAGAGAGCAAAATAAAAAATAATAAAAATGGGACATCTGAGAGAGACTCTGATGTCCCATTTTTAAGTTTCGTATTACATTTTTTATATATTTATTTCTCGTAAAACAGCTTGTTTAGTTCAGGCATAGATTTTACATCAGCTTTATTCCTGATGTTTGCGAGATGGCGCTGTACGGTGCGGAGAGTTACTCCATGTTCGGCTGCCATCTCTTTTTGTGTCATGCCGGGATTCTTGATGAATAATGCCAGGATTTCTTTCTCCTGAGAGGAGAGATCGAACTTATCAGCAAATTCATTTATCTGATCATCGATTGTCATCTTGGTTGACATAATGTCGTATGATTCGTTTATTTCGTTAGTTTCATAAGTTTCATTAATCTTTTTATTATCTTTGTTTTCTGTATTATCTGTGTCACTTGCTACTGTATTCTCTGCTTCAATTTCAGGCTTATATTTTGCAAGACCGGTATTGTAGTAGAGTTTTCTTATCTCGCGAAGATTCTCTGTTTCAGTCTTCTCGCACATTCTATTGATATGCTTATATAGAACTGTTCTTGAAATGTATAAGGCCTTTGCAAGCTCTGACATGCTGCTGTTATGCTCTAAAGCCGTGAGGAACACTTCGGTTTCTTTATCTGAAAAGTCATATTTTGCAGCAAACTCTTCAGGAGAGATATGCTCTATAACCACATTTGGCTCGCTCTTTATTCCAATGTTCAACTGTCCGGAGAAAGCCATCAGAAGCATTATGATGATTATGATAAATAATTCCAGAGCTATTATCGTTGGAAGTGGCATGTTCATAAGGATTGGCGACATGAATAACAGAGTGAAAATGCAATCTATGATACGCCCAGATACAGCAATCAGCGGCAGACAGCGGTTTCCCCTGGCTAGCTTCCATATATATAAGGTTAGGAAACAATTAATGAATCCTGCTGCTAAATAGAAGATAGATGTGTTTAGGTATGCAGAAGAAGGGTCATTAAAGAGAACAGGGTTAAGGGTTCCGATAATAACTCCGCATAAGGTTAACAGTGGAAGATATTTCATATCCTTAATATCCGCAGCAATTCCCATTATGAGATATCCAAGAATGATGAAGAATCTTGGGGATGCGTATGCAATTCCATTTTCATTGTCGGTTATAAAGAAAATGAGAGAATATGAAAGGAAATTACCAATAACCTCAAGGCATATAATGATAAGCAGAGCTATTGGAATGAGATACAACCTATTGGCTGGTGCATTATCGACCGATGTTTTCTGTTCGTTTTCGGAATATGGTGTAATAAACTCGCTTAGTGCCATAATGAAGCTTATAAGAAGCAGACTGTATAAGATATAGTTTCTATTACCTATCTTTGTCTGAAGCAAATATTGCAGGCAGATCGAAAGAGAGGCACCTATAAAATATATAATCCCAGTATGTTTTCTTGAAGAGAATGAAGAAATCATTTCTATATATATGTAGACACATTCGCCACCTATAAGAAATGTGAGCAGATTTGAGGATATATAGAATGCAGCCGGAGAATTAGTTGTGAATAAAAGCATGATAAGGGGAATGGTGATAAGCGTATCAACTCCAATTATTTTACGGAAGGTTTCATGACTGATATTGCTGAAGCTTTTATAGATACCAAAGACCGCCATTCCTATAGCGTTGGATAACAGGATCAGTTTATATGAAAGAGTGACACCGTTTTCATCCATAAAGGTGGATGGAAGAATACTTGAAAAGGATAGTACAGTTGAATAGATATAACAATAAGAAAAAAATAGCAGTGTAAGCCCTATTGTTTTCATTCTGTTATCAGTTTTGTTATCCATTTTGCGACAATATCTCCTTATTTGTAGTTTGTACATATAAGATTATAATTCTATATTTTACTTTTGGAAAGTACCCTGAGAGCCGTATGTCGTAAATACGACAGCTGAGAATTAAATAAGCGACAGCTGTAAACTACCTATCGAATACATATAAATATATAATTTGTTTTATATAAGGTTGGTGTTACAAAAACTATCAAACAGGAGGTACATGCATGAAGAAAAATAAAGAAATAAGTATGAAAAAGAGACCGGTGGCTCGTAAGATATCGGTATTATTAAGTATAGCAATGGTGCTGTCACTATTTTTGGTACCAACAGGTGTGGAAAAGGTATATGCGGCAGGGGTGTATAGTGATTATATACCTGCAGATTCTGATAATGATACTACATTAGAAAGTAAAAGGATTATATTTGACAAAAAATCATGGTTCATTATTGAAGATAATTCTACTGCTTATAACTCTGGTACATTGACCTTGTTTTGTTATGACTATATATACGAGAAATGTTGCTGGGATTTAGATGGAGATCATGTATACGCAGGTTCTAATGTTGAAACAAAACTAAATGAACAATATAAAAACTATTATGCAAATAGCGCTATAGTAGGTGTTGATTTAGATGATGTGGGTATAAAGGAGGCAAAATTTTGGCTGCTTTCCGAAGAAGAGGTAAATAAGTTACCATTAATAGTAAGAAAAAGATGTGATTGCTGGCTTCGTACCTATTCAAAAGTTTTAGACAGCAATGGTACTATTTACACAAGCAGCAGCCCATCTAATGGATACCATTATCTTCGTCCTGCATGTAAGATAGATCTTTCAAAAGTTGCATTCTATACAAATCCTGACAATAACAAGAAGACATTTGCTTTGAAACCGGAAGCAGTGAAAGAGGTTGAGGAACAGATTAGTGCGCTTAAGGATGCAACGAGCATAACAACGGCAGATAAAGATGCTGTTGAAGCTGCAAGAGAAGCATATGACGCGCTGACAGATGATCAGAAAATAATGGTTAATGAAACAATTCTACAGAAGTTAGCTGATGCTGAAGCGGCACTTGCAGAAGCTGGTAGTGGTGGAAGCTCTTCAGGTGGCTCAGGAAGTGGTAGTTCATCTGGATCAGGAAGTTCGTCTGGATCAGGAAGTCCTTCGGGATCGGGAGCATCATCAGGAAATACAGGTTCAACAGATAGTGGTAATTCTGGTTCTACAGGAAGTGGAAGTGCGACTGGTTCAAGTGGTTCATCCGCATCAAGCAATACAACGAAGTATTCAAATGAATGGGTAGATGGCAAGTGGTATAACGCTGATGGTAAGCAGGATTATGACGGTACTCTAAGCTGGAAAAGTAATTCAACAGGCTGGTGGGTAGAGGACAGTGCAGGCTGGTATCCACAGAGCCAGTGGCAGAAGATTGACGGTGACTGGTATTACTTTGGAGCTGATGGATACATGGCATCAAATGAATGGCGTGATGGATATTGGCTCGGCTCAGAGGGTGCTATGGATGATGCATATTTTATGACATGGAAGAGTGATTCGACAGGCTGGTGGATTGAAGATAAAACCGGCTGGTATCCTCAGAATCAGTGGCAGAAAATAAATGGTTCATGGTATTATTTTAAATCAGATGGATATATGGCAACCAGCCAGTATGTTGACAGCTGGTGGGTAGGCTCAGACGGTGTATACCATCAGTAGCTCCTACGGATGTGCAGTTGGACTGTGATGATAAGACCATGGTACAACCGGATATTTTGGTCGTATGTGATAGAGATAAGATTATAAAGGAGCGAGTTGTTGGAGCTCCGGATCTAATAGTAGAAGTGCTTTCTCCAAGCAACTGGTAATATGAGTATATATTCTACCGCGGGATAAGTGCCTGTAATTATAGTTAGATATTCCTTATAAAGATTAGAAAAAATCAAAGGTTTTATTTATTCACAAGGGGCGTGAATTATGCTATTATGTTTGTTAGCTTTGTTGCGCCCCCTTTTTTATTTTTAGGGCGTAATCGAGGTTCAGGTCAGAGCCTCAGAAAAGAAATAAATCTAGGAGGAATCACAAAATGGCAAGATTCAAAAAGACCATGGA
>CAMNGU010000103.1 GCA_946538525.1 uncultured Lachnospiraceae bacterium | reverse complement strand
AACCCACTTGCGTGGACATGAACCTGAATCATGCGCGTATACCAATTCCGCCACATCTGCTTGGTATTTATAAATAACCACTGCGAAAGTATAACACCAAAGTGTCAATGTGTCAACCTCGCAGTGGTTTCATATCATTTTCTATATACTGACTATTCTAGTAGGATTTATTCCTCTGTAGTGCCGTAATCATCTACCATTCCAGGTGTAGCATCATCTGCTTCATCAGCATCTGTGTTAGTCGCTTCAACTGCTACGGCATTCTCATAAAGGAAATCAACTACCTTTGAATAAAGCACTTCATAGTAGTAGTCATCTTCCTGGAAACCATACTGTGCACTAAGTGTTTCCTTATCAGTAAGACCTGTCTGCTTGAGAAGTTCCTGAACCTTTTCTTCCATCTCTTCATCAGTTACAGTGATATCTTCCTCACTAGCGATTGCAACTACAATCATCTTCTCACGAATGTATGTCTCAACTGATTCCTTGATCATATCCTTGAAGCTATTAAGATCATAACCATAGTTTGAAAGATATGTCTCCATATCCGTACCATTTGCCTCAGCCTCGCTCTGAACGCTGCTCATAACTGACTCAATTCTTTCATTTACCTCAGTCTCAGGATACTGGCTAACTGTACTATTTTCTACTACCTTATTGAATACAGCAGCCTTGTTTGTTGAAAGATCACTATTTTCAGCATTTGTTTTATACTGATCAAGCAGTGCCTGCTCATACTCTTCAGTAGTTGAATAATCTGTAGCACTTGCTACAAGCTCATCATTGTACTCTGGCTCTTCTGTCTCAACGAAGTAGTTAAATGTTGTCTCAAAACGAGCATCCTTACCAGCTAAATCTTCACTGCCGTAGTCATCTGGAAATGTAACTTCTACATCAAATGCATCTCCAGGGCTATGTCCACAGATCTGATCCTCAAAATCATCGATGAAGTTTCTTGAACCAAGTGTAAGGTCAAATCCCTGTCCATTTGAATCACCACCATCAAATGGCTCTCCATCAATATATCCAACGAAGTCGATATTTACTGTATCACCCATTGTTGCGATACCTTCTTTAACTTCTTTTCTTGTAGAATTTGAAGAAAGAAGATTCTGAATATCGTACTTAATGTACTCATCACTAACTTCTGTTACCTGTGGAGTGTACTCAACTCCCTTGTACTGTCCAAGTGTTACATACTTGATGTAGCTGTCCTTCATTTCTTCTACAGCACTCTTATCCTTCTTTCCACAACCTGAAAAGAGAGATAAAATCATTACTGCAATCAGGATAGCACTAAGCTTTTTGAATTTCATAATTCTTTTGTCCTTTCGATCAATAATTTTTCCCCTCAAAAAAATTCTGTCTATAATGTTGAAACTATAATAAATTTTTTCAACTGTATGATAATACCACAACAAGCAGCAAAAATAAAGTATATTTTATAAATTCACCTTTTTTTCACTATTCAAGTTTTCTTTGAGTAGTTTTAGAGTAGTTTTCAAGCACATATATATGATATAATCCCTCAATAAGAAATTAAAAAGCAAAAAAATATTACTAAAAGAATATAACTTGAAAAACAAAAAAGTGTATTACTAAAAGAATATAACTTGAAGAAAACAATTAAAAGAATACTATTAAAACTATAAGAATACTATTAAAAGGACAAAACTATGCAATCTACAAATATAAACATCAAAAAAATAAATCCCAATGCAATCGTCCCAACCTATGGTTCGGTTGATGCAGCGGGAGCTGATCTGTACGCCTGTATTGAAGCGGATGTAACCATCGCGCCTGGCGAAACTTATCTTGTAAAAACTGGTATTTCTATGGAAATCCCTGTTGGCTTCGCTGGTCTTATCTATGCCAGAAGTGGTCTCTCTACTAAAAAGGGTCTGGCACCAGCCAACAAAGTGGGAGTAATCGACAGTGACTATAGAGGTGAGATCATGGTGGCTCTTTACAATCAGTCTGATAAGCCACAGACCATCGAACCCGGCGAGAGAATAGCCCAAATGGTAATAACTCCATTTATCCAGGGCATCTTCAATGAAGTTGATGAACTTAGCGACACTGCACGAGGCGAAGGCGGTTTTGGATCTACCGGTAGAAACTAAGCCGCAAATCCATTACCTATTTGCCTTCATATTTTTCATAGCTTCATAGTTTTTCATAACCATCATATAACCTTCATAAATAACTTAATCAGGTATAACTCCATAATATCATTTAAAAATCAATCTGCTTATAAACATTGAAGTCTACAGATTTTTCGTATGAAAATCCGGAGTCTATTTCATCCTGCCATTCTACAAAAAGATCTTCCATAAAGTTATTCTTCTTCAGCTTTATGATATCCTGTTTATGTTTGTCAGTAGCTTCCCTATCCGTGAGAGCCTTCATATAGAAGATGTGATATCCATACTCCGATTCGGTAACCAAACTATACGAACCATCCTCAAGACCATATAAGCTGTCACTTATATCCTGTCCGTATATTCCTTCAATCTCTGAAGGAGTCATTGTATAGTAAGAAGAATTCTTAAGTCCATAGTACTCAGCAAGACCTTCTATATTTGTGCTATTGGAATTTGTAGATGATGTTCCATCATTTACATTTGATTCTATTGGGTTTATTAGCGTGTTATAAGCCTGAAGCGCCCTTTCATACTGAGCGGCTTTCTCATCCTCTGAGAAAACAGTAACATCACCACTAGATGCAACTGCATAACACTCAAAATACAGATCATAAAATGTGGTCTCACGCGCTTCTTCATCTGAAACTTCAATATTAGCATCCTCAATAATAAGCGCATAAACCTTATTTGCGATAAGGTTCTCTCTCATGACTTCTTTAACAGTTTCATAGCTGAGCTGCATCTGCTTAAGCTGTTCATCTGTCAGCTTACTGTAGAAACTATCTGTATCCTTCCCAACCTGAGCTTCTTCATCCTCATTTAGTGCCACTTTATACTCAGGAGCTTTCTTCACCAGCATTTTTACATGAATGATATCCTCTATGATATCTCTTCTGGTTACATCTTCCATATTGGCTGTATCATCTTCAGATATGGAAATGTCCGTACCCCAAATATCACTTCCATATAGAGACTCATAATCCTGAATCACTGTATTGGCATAGAGATAAACCTCGCCTAAAGTTATATTTTCGCCATTAAAGGTGAATACAGTATCCGAACCCTTAACAGTCGCTTCAGTCTGTCCGCATCCGGTGACTATAAATAAAGCAGCCACCATCACTGCACAGATAATCCTTCTTATTTTTCTCATGCCCTTACCGTGAATCATTTCTTTTTCCTAACTTATAAAATATAGCTAATAAATATCTCTTTTAGAATTAATCTTATAAATATCTCTTTTAATATATAACTTATAAATATCTCTCCATGAATTAAGCTTAAGTATCAAACTCAAATCACTCGCTTACTTCCGGCTTATCAACCAGCTTCTCTTTTATCTCTTTTATGGTTTCTTCAATATCTTCCAGTATTTCTTCCTGAATATCTTCACCCTGTTTAAATGAGAATCCAAAGTTCTCTCCATTTATAACCTTAATGCGTCCCTTATGTGCAGACACAAAGCTTGGGATATTATCTACATTGAAGTTATAATCCTGCTTCAGAAGATATTCTATCACATCACCCTTACACTTGATACTGGTGATATATGCATTATGCGCCTCAGCTCTTATGCATGCAATCTTCAGCAGTCTCATCATCTGTTTTGGTATCTCACCAAATCTGTCCTCAGCCTCAGCCTTAACCTCATCCATATCCTCCATATTTTCAATACGGGATATCTTCTTATAAAGATCCAGCTTAAGTCCTTCATTTCGCACATAATCTGATGGAATATATGCATCGACTGGAACATTTAAAGTTGTCTCGAACTCCTCTGCCACTTCCTTGCCCAGTTTCTTTCTTATAGCCTTGTTAAGCATTTTCATGTAGAGGTCATATCCTATCTCATCCATATGGCCGGACTGCTTATTTCCAAGGAGGTTACCCGCTCCCCTGATTTCCAGATCCTCAACAGATATTTTATATCCTGAACCCAGAGCTGTAAACATTCTAATTGCATTTAATCTCTTTTCTGCAACTTCCGAAATAACCTTATCCCTCTGGTACATCAAAAATGCATAGCTTGAGCGGTCCGATCTACCTACACGGCCTCTTAACTGATAGAGCTGCGCAAGGCCAAACCTGTCTGCATTATGAATGATGATGGTATTAACATTCGGAATATCCAGGCCCGTCTCAATGATCGTAGTTGATACAAGAACATCTATCTTCCTATTGATAAAGTCATGCATCTTGTTCTCCAGATCACGCTCCCTCATCTTTCCATGAGCAAATTCGATCTTCGCATCTGGCAGAGCTTCTCTCAGTTTTTCAGTTACCACATCGATGTCCTCAACCTTGTTGTAAACATAGTAAACCTGTCCCTGTCTCATAAGCTCTCGGTTTATAGCCTCGCGGACTATCTCGATATCGTACTCCATAACATAGGTCTGTATAGGATGTCTATCCACTGGAGGATCCTCCAGAAGACTCATGTCACGCACGCCAATCAAACTCATATGCAGTGTTCTTGGTATAGGCGTAGCTGTAAGCGTCAACACATCTACAGTCTGCTTCCACTGCTTAATGGTCTCCTTATGTTTAACACCAAACCTCTGCTCCTCGTCGATAATAAGTAGTCCCAAAGATTTAAATGATACATCTTTCGAAAGAATTCGGTGTGTTCCTATTACTATATCAACCTCACCACTCTTAAGCCCAGCAACGGTTTCCTTTATCTCTTTAGTTGTACAAAATCTGGAAAGCTTCCTTACATTTACTGCAAATGGTTTCATTCGTTCTGCAAATGTTTCAAAATGCTGTTCCGCTAAAATAGTAGTTGGAACAAGATATGCCACCTGCTTTCCATCTTGAACAGCCTTGAAGGCTGCTCTTATAGCAACCTCTGTCTTTCCAAAACCCACATCTCCACAGATAAGACGGTCCATGATCTTATCACTTTCCATATCCATCTTAGTTTCCTGAATAGCCTTTATCTGATCCGGAGTTTCCTCATATGGGAACAGTTCCTCAAACTCCTTCTGCCAGTCAGTATCATGTGAAAATGTGTATCCCTTCATGTTGTGTCTTACAGAATAAAGGTCTATGAGCTCGTCTACCATCTCATTTAACTCGCCCTCAACCCTATCCTTCAGCTTTCTCCATGCAGGTCCGCCCAGCTTATTCAGCTTAGGTTTTCTAGAATCCTTCATAGAATATCTGCCGATCATATGCATTTGATCAACAGGAACATATATCTTATCTGTACCAGCATAATCAATATGGATATAGTCCAGTTCATGCTTATCATAGGTAGTTATCTTTTGAACTCCACGATAGATACCAATGCCATATTTCTCATGAACCACATAATCACCAGCTTTAACATCATTTAAGCTGGATATCTGCTCATCCACAGATTTTGCTTTCTTTCGCTTCTTTCTTGTCTGCTCCTCGCCAAATATCTCAGTCTCGCCAAGAACCACCAGCTTAAGATCAGGGAATTCAAAGCCCTCGCTCAGCTTTCCTGTAGTAATCATAACTTCCTTTGGCTGAAGAACCCTCTTCTTGCTGCCGGAGAAAAACGCAGGAATATCTTCATCCATGAAGCTATCCACCATTCTCTTTGCTCTAGTTTCTGAACCTGAAACGATCAGAATACTGTAATCTCCATCGCGCCATTTCTTTATATCCTTCAGAAGCTGCATAGAGTTTCCTCTATAGGACTCTAATCCTCGAGTATAATACTCAATAGTCTGCTTCTCTGGAATGCCCTTACTCTTGTTGACAAACTCGGACATCTTTATAGTTCTCATTTTGCCCAGTTTATCAAAGATAAATGCTGCATCATGGAGTACCTTCATCTGTCCTGGCAGTATATATCCGCTCCTGAGTCTTTCCCTCATGGAAAGCTCAAATTCTTCAGAACATGCGTACCCTCTCTTTTCAACCTCTGCACAATTATCAATATATACAGCTGTATCCTCTGGAAGGTAATCCAAAAATGAAACCGTATCCGTGTAGAAGTAAGTAACAAAACTATCCAGTCCAGAAGTAGAATTGTACTCTGTCAACTGATCCTTGATATGTCTGATATAGGACTGCAGTCTTCCATAGGCTGTCGCATCCTTCTCAAAGAGAGCCAACTGTTTCTTCTCTTCTTCCTCTATTTCGCCGATTCCTCTCTGGATACGATTTTCACTAAGCACATACTCGCTACCAGGGAAGATATCTATACTTTCAACATTTTCGATTGACCTCTGGGAGTCCACATCAAAAAGCCTTATGGATTCTATCTCATCCCCCCAGAACTCAACACGACATGGGCACTCTTCTGTCAGAGGGAATATATCAATTATTCCACCTCTCACTGAAAACTGCCCTGAAGCTTCGACTACCGACATATTTTCATAGCCCAGCATCACCAGTCTTCTCTTTATTTCTTCCATTTCCATCTCTTCACCCACCTTAAGGGTAAAGGCATGTCTTTTGAAATACTTAATATCTGGTATGCGGTCCATCAATCCATCAATGGTAGTGATGATAACTGTCGGTTCGTTCTTATATATTCTTTTTATAATTTCCAGTCTCTTTGTCGAGATCAGATTCCCATGTATATCCGCATAAAAAAACAGCGCATCCTTCGCAGGATAGATATATACATTTTTGTCAAGAAATCTGTAGGCCTTGTAAAGTCTATCCGCCCTGGCCATATCATCTGTAACTACCAGGGAAAATGTTGCCTTTCCCCTGAACGCTTCCATAATAGATGGCTCGGTACAGGTAGCCGTTCCGTAAAGCCCTACTGGATATTCTCCAGAAAGAATTCCGGACAATTTAGGATTCTCTCTCAACGATTTTACAATCGCGTCCATAAGCCTCCCAAATAACACTAAAGCAGTATTTTACTTAATAAAAATGCCTTAATAAAATACTGCTCAATCCATAAACTGCTATTACAATTTGCCTATAATATATCTAAATATACTATAATTTATCTATAATATACTTATATCCTATTTAAAAACACAAACAAATTCAATCAACTAACAATTTAAAACTAATTAAATTTATTCATAGCCATGTCTGCTCCAGACCTGACAATTTCCTCACATGCATCCGCCGCTGTACTTACAACCTCTCTAACCTTTGGCAGTTCATCATTCGGAAACCTTCCAAGTACATAATCAGCCAGTTCCCAACCTTCCGGCTTAGAACCGATTCCTACTTTAATCCTATCAAATGTATCAGTCGAGATACAGCCAATAATACTCTTTATTCCGTTATGCCCTCCAGCACTGCCATGACGACGAATACGAATCCTTCCAACATCCAGATCTATATCATCATATATAACTATTAGATCTTCAGGAGTACACTTATAGAAATGAAGCAATTCCTGAACCGATTCCCCACTAAGGTTCATATAGGTCTGTGGCATAGCAAGCACAACCTTCTCGCCAGCTATCATTCCATGTCCAGTCTTTGCTTTACATTCATTTTTATTTATTGGAATATTGAACTTATCAGAAATGCTGATAAGTACAGAAAAGCCTGTATTATGACGGGTTCCTGCATATTTCAGCCCCGGATTTCCAAGCCCAACTATAATCTTCATTTTGTTTCCTTATACTAATTCTTCTATATTTTATCTAAGCAAATATTATGCCGGCCTTTTTCTGGCCTTTTGAGGGCCATTTTTTTAGCCTTATATTCTAGTCTTATTTTCTAGCCTTCTACTCTAGCCTTCATGATTTTCTCAGCTTCAGCTAACTGCTCTAATGTATTAACGCCAAGAATCTCATTTATATCTTCTACTGGAAGTGCATTTATCTTAAGTCCTGCACTCTTGATTATTCCTATTGTATCTGTCAGATAGTACTCACCCTGAGCATTATCATTGGTAAGCATACTAAGGCTTGCTGATAATGCTTCGGCATTAAACACATACATTCCAGAGTTAATTTCATTTACTTTCAGTTCTTCCTCTGTGCAATCCTTATGTTCAACTATCTTCAGGAATTTTCCATCCGTATCTCTGATAATCCTTCCATATCCTGTTGGATCATCCATAATAGCCGAAAGAACTGTTACACCATTGGACTCATGCTTATGAAGTTCATATAACTTCTTTAAAGTATCTCCTGTTATAAGCGGAGTATCTCCACAGAGAACCAGTACATCACCTGTTTCTCCTATTAAATCCTGAGCGCACTTTACCGCATGACCAGTTCCCAGCTGTTCTCTCTGTTCAGCAAATTTTACAACATCTACGACTTCTCTTTTTACGAGTTGTCCTTGATAACCTACTATTACAATAACATCTGTTGCACCTGCGTCCTTTGCGGCCTCTATAGAATAATGAACCATTGGCTTATCACAAACCTTATGCAGAACCTTTGGAAGGTCTGACTTCATACGAGTTCCTTTTCCTGCCGCCAGTATCACTGCCTTGAATTTATCCATAACAGTTCTCCTTTCATAGCTGAGACATTATATCACAACTATTTTTATCATGCAATCGCTTCTAAATGTATAGATAAGCATACGAAACGGGGCACCCCTTAAGAGCAAAATCATTAAGAGATACCCCGCGCATCATATATTCTTCTTAAAAT
>CAMNGU010000102.1 GCA_946538525.1 uncultured Lachnospiraceae bacterium | reverse complement strand
AACTCCTTATCCTCGATATCAAGATTGAAGTCCTTAACAGCATTAAAGCCGTTTGGGTAAATCTTGTAAATGTTCTTTAACTGTAATCCTGCCATTTTTATTATCCTCCTAAATAGCTTTTACAATTTTTTTCTTGTATTTTTCTTGTATATTTGTTTGAAGAGTTAATCATTTAGCGCCTCGGCGCAATATAGTTCTTTTTTCAAACTTCATACATAATAAACTTTTTTACCCTATAAAACTATGTATGTCTTGCATAAATAATTCAAAAAACCTTTGTTCATATTGACCATTGACTATTTTTTTATATGAAAAATAACCAAAAAAGGATTTTTAATCATTTGTTTTTACAATTTGTTTTGTGAAACTTTTACCAAATATATTACAAAACTATTAAATATATTAAGAATATTTGTTGGTTTTGGTGATACTCACTATTACTGGGCTAATATATTGTCAGATCCTCCAATAATAACATAGCAAACCACCCCATCTGGAGCCACATCACAGGAGATTGAGTCCGCTGTGCCATTCTCCACAGAAGCATTTGTCACTATTGCCTGAATAGAGGCTCCACTCAGCCCTTCCTGAACCAACACAATCCTGGAGGATGCCACTTCTCCACCATAGTAGTTTCCTGTCTGAACATTGGTATATCCCTGCTCTGCCAGCTTTTCCTTCCATGCAGCAGCAAGACCAGCTGTCTGTGTACCATTTAAAACTACTATCGATGCATCTTTAGCTATTTCGTTAGATGTGCTGATTTCTTCTCCTTCAGCCCCTGCTGTGCCCTCTGAATCATCATATAAAAGCTCGTCATCTGAATATTCCTGTGCAGTAAGAAGCTCATCTTCCTGATCTTCCTCAAACGCATTTTCATCCGCCTCTGACTGGCTTTCTGTATCCTTCGCCATGATCACTGTTTTAACCAAAAATGCACTCATTGCAAGGATTACAAGTCCTAATATTATAACAACAGCCTTTAAGAAAAATGCAAAGAATAATCCTATTGCACTTTGTTTTTTCTTCTTAGCCATAATCGCCTCCTAAACTAATAAATAAGAAGATATCAATCTCAGCTATGAAGTATAACAAAGGATAGTCTACATTGCAAGTTTAGGCTTATTTATGATATTATTACATATATATTGAAAAGGAGTTTTTCATGAAAAGCATTCTTATCACTGGCGCCTCCAGAGGCGTTGGAAAAGCTATCGCTTTAAAGATAGCTGAAACAAGTAAATATTCTCATGACTATTCTCATATAATTCTTAACGCCCATAGCAGCAGTTCTCTTTTAGACGAAACTGCAGCTACTATCGCGGAGTTAAATCCTGATATCAAATGTCTTACATCTATTGGGGATGTGGGCGATGCGGCTTACATTAATAAGCTTTATTCCCAGGTAAAAAGTTTTACAGGCGATGTCAGCTTTGTGCAAACTCTCATAAATAATGCCGCTATCTCATATACCGGTCTATTGATTGATATGTCTCCAGAAGAATGGAACCAGACAATTTCCACAAACCTAAGTTCCATATACAATACATGTCACGCATTTCTACCGGATATGATTCATCATAAATCAGGACAAATAGTTAACATTTCCTCAGTCTGGGGCACCTATGGCGCTTCCTGTGAAGCCGCCTACAGCGCCGCAAAAGGCGGTGTAGATTCTCTAACAAAGGCTCTGGCAAAGGAACTGGCTCCTAGTGGCATAAGCGTTAACGCTTTGGCCCTTGGAATTGTAAATACAGAAATGAATGCTCATCTCTCCAAAGAAGAGATCGATGACATTTGTGAAGATATACCAATTGGAAGAATGATGACACCTGAAGAAGCGGCCGAAGGGGTTATGGCCATTCTGAACGCTCCAGACTATCTGACAGGAGCAGTCATCAAGATGGATGGTGGCTGGATATAAGATTCACCCGCTCCATTTATTTTATAACAGTCACATCAAGTGACTTATAAGAAGGAGGTTACTATGGAAACGACTGGAGGAGTTTTTGTAGAATTTTTCTCAGACGAAGCATTGGAGAATGTGATGTGCATGCTTCAATACAAGCCTGACAAGTTAATCTTCCTGGGACATAAATCAACCATGCTCACTAGAAAGATACAGAGTTTTACAGCATTTGCAAAACTTAAGTCACCTAAAACCGAGCTTGAGTTTATTGAAGTCCCAAGAGACGATCTGGATAAATGTATCGAGGCAATAAATGAAATCTCCGATAAGTATCCGGACGCCACTTATGAACTTACCGGTGGCGGCGAAATGCTTTTTATCGCATTTGGTTATATCAGCGCCAAAAAGAAACTCAACACACTAAGGATTGATCCATATACAGGTATAGAGATGCGAATGAAGGCTGGCGAAGCACCAACTCAGCACTGGGATAATATCCAGATATCTGTTAAGGAGAATATCGTCTTACACGGCGGAACACTTACAAGACAGACAGGAAGCTACAGCACCTGGAGTTTCACAGAAGACTTTAAGGAAGACATCAGAATCATCTGGGACATAGCCAAGAGTCTAAGGCATAAATGGAATAAATACTGTTCCACCATCGAAGATGTAATAAAATCATTTCCAGGCGACGAATCCGGACACTACTCGCTCCCAAAAGCAGCTCTCGGAGAAGCATCTGTACTTTTCTATAAGTTAAATGACAAGGGTATGCTAAGGGATTTCCATACAGACAATAAGAGAATCAAATTCCGATTCAAAAGCGAGTCAATAAAGCATATTGTAACTAAAACCGGTAATATTCTGGAGCTTCATGTATACGAAGTCGCTTCCCGTAGAAGTGATGTATTCTCAGACGAGATCATCGGTGCGATGATTGATTGGAATGCAGATAAAAACGAGGAAGAGAAAAAGACCTTCGCTTCGGATTACGAGCGCTATATGAATGCCAGCTATGACACTATAAATGAGATTGATGTAATCCTTATGCAGGCCTGCGTACCTATCTTCATCTCTTGCAAGAGCGGAAAGGCCAGCAGCAATTCTCTCCACGAACTTGAAACTGTAACCCATCGTTTTGGAGGCAAATATGCAAGAAAGGCCCTTGTGATGGCCCTTCCTTGCGACGAAACCTCTAGCGGAAGTGCATTCTTCAAGCAACGCGCTAAAGAAATGCACATCTGGGTTATCGATAATATTTACTCTATGACTGATGATCAGCTCCTGAAGAAGCTGATGTTGATTCATAACTAACATTTGCAAACCTGGTAATATTGCCCATCCATACCAGCTCTACGGTTCCTGTTGAACCATTTCGCTGCTTGGCTATGATGATTTCGGCAATGCCAGGTTTTTCTGTTGTTTCAGGATTATAGTAATCATCTCGATAGATAAACATTACTACATCCGCATCCTGCTCTATGGCTCCAGATTCACGCAAATCCGCAAGAACAGGTCTGTGATCAGTTCTGGAATCCGCTGCTCTGTTCAGCTGTGACAGTGCAATAATAGGAACATCCAGCTCTTTCGCAAGATTCTTCAGAGCACGAGACACATCAGCAATGAACTGCTGTCTTGACTCGACTCTACCAGTCGCATTCATCAACTGAAGATAATCGATGATGATCAGCCCCAGCCCCTTTGTCTGATGAAGCTTTCTGCACTTTGTTCTCAGCTCGCCCAAAGTTATAGAAGAATTATCATCTATATATAGCGGAGCATCTGTCATCTCATCTGTACTCTCAATAATCTTAAGCCATTCATCCACGGTGATGTCACCATTTTTAAGATGCTGTGCTTCAACTCTGGAATTTACTGCCACAAGTCTTGTAACCAACTGCTCGCTGGTCATCTCCAAAGAGAACAGAGCAACTGGTACTTTTTCCTCCAGGGCCACATGATTAGCTATATTAAGAACAAATGCGGTTTTACCCATGGCAGGACGAGCTGCTATAAGTACAAGCTCACCTCCATGAAGTCCGGTAAGGGCATTATCCAGATCCGTGAAACCAGTTCTAAGACCATTTATCTTACCCTTGTTCTTTGTATTTTTTTCTATCTCACTGACAACATTGGACAAAATGATATTGATGGATTCAAAATCTTTGGAACCGGATTTCTGTTGCATAAGCTTAAACAGTTCCGCTTCTCCAATCTCCATAATATTATCCACACCATCTCTGCCCTCAAAAGCCGAAGCAGTTATGGTGTCCGCCAATTTGATAAGCTTTCTGGAATAGGACTTTTCCTTTACAATCTCAGCATATTCATTTGCAAATGCCGCTGTTGCATTGCTTGCAAGTATCTCCCCCAGAAATCCAAGATTACTTATGGTTTCAGGAGCTCCCATTTCCCTAAGTTTATCCCCAAGGACTGTATCATCTACAGGTTTTCCTTCATTATATAGTTTCACTATAGCCTCAAAAAGGATTCCATACTGTGGGTTGTAGAAATCCTCTTTAAGCAGCTTAGAACCCACCTCAGATATTGCATCCTTATCCATAAGCATAGAGCTTATAACACTTCGTTCTGCATTGGTATCATGAGGTGGAATCTTCTTTATTATATTTTCCTCTGACATTAAGTATTACTTCTCCTTATATCTGTTCAACTTATTTCTGTTCAACTTATTTTTGTTCAACTACATCAAGAAGAATTTCTGCTGTAACCTGTGGGTGAAGCTTAATTCCTACATTATAGCCACCGATTGCCTTTACAGGATCATTCAGAATAATCTTCTTCTTGTCAACATCGATTCCCAACTGGCTCTTGATAAGTTCAGCAATTTCCTTACTTGAGATAGAGCCAAACGTTTTTCCATTTGATCCAACCTTCATAGAAGCAACAACCTTCTTCTCCTTAAGTTCATCTCTAAGTTTCTCTGCTGCTGCAAGATTCTCTGCTGCAATCTTATCATCATTTTTATTCTTAAGCTTAAGGTCATTCAGGTTCTCTGGAGTTGCTTCAACGCCCAGTTTCTTAGGAAGTACAAAGTTTCTTGCATATCCCTGATTAACCTCTACTATCTCGCCTTTTTTTCCAAGTGATTTAACATCCTGCAATAATATAACTTTCATTTCAATAAATCCTTTCTAGCAAAAACTTTTTATAACTCTTAGATATAATAGATATAATCTCTGGATTTAATCTCTAGATTTAATCCCTAGATTTCTCCAGCTCTGCTCATTTCTTCCAGAACAGCCTTTAACTCTCCGAAGAATTCTTCCTTCTTCTTGCCCTGAAGCTGAGCACCAGCTATATTCGCATGGCCACCGCCATTAAATCTTTCCATTACAATCTGTACATTTACATCGCCTATTGAACGGGCAGACACATACAGTATTCCATCTGCAGCCTCTGTAACTACAAAGGACGCGTCAATATTTTCCACATTTAGAAGCTCATTTGCGGCTTTTGCCACTGGAACTGTAGGTGCATCATGTGAATCCGCATCATGATCTACATAGGACAGCGCGAAATGATTCATAAAGATTTCCGCATTACTTATTCCCTGAGCTCTCTCTTTAAGCTCTACCATAGAGCTTCTGAACATCTTACGAACCCTGACAACATCCGCTCCACTCTTTCTCAGATACGAAGCAGCTTCAAAAGTTCTAACACCTGTCTTTGTCAGGAAGTTATCGGTATCAATAAGGATACCTGCATACATGGCATCCGCCTCCTGAATCTTCAACTTAGGCGACTTAGACATGTACTGATACATCTCAGCAATCATCTCGCATGCCGATGAAGCAAATGGCTCTATGTATGAAAGTGTTGCAGCCTTAATAGCCTCAGTCGTCTGCCTGTGGTGGTCAAATACAACCACTGTAGGAACCATATCCAAAAGTTCCTCACATTCCGTCATGCTTGGCTTATTTACATCACATACAACAACCACCGTCTTTTGATCCACCATGGCAACCGCCTCAGTACTTGTGACAAATACGCCATCGTACATATTAGCTGCCTTAAATGAATTAACCAGCGGTTTTATGGCATCTGTAACCTCATTTAAAACCACATATGCCTTCTTGTTCATAGCCGAAACCATTCTATAGATACCAATGGACGAGCCAAATGCATCTGCATCCGGTCTCTTGTGGGCCATAATAAGTACCTTTTCCTTACTTAGAAGCAGTTCCTCAAAGGCCTGAGCCTTAACTCTCGCCTTAACTCGGGTAGTCTTCTCTGTTCCCGCACTCTTTCCACCATAGTAGGTAACATGCTCGCCGAACTTAACAGCAGCCTGGTCACCGCCTCGACCCATAGCCATACCGATGGCAATACGGGCATTTTCATATGCACTCACAAATCCATTTCTGTCGCTATCAGCATCACATCCGATACCGATACTCAGCGTCATTGGAATCTGGTTTCCTACATTTATACTCTTAACCTCATCCAGGATAGAAAATCTATCGTCCCTAAGTGTCTGCATATACTTCTGTTTAAATACGAAGAAATACTTATCATTCTCAATATGCTTAACGATAGAATCCACATTTGCCAGATACATATTGATCTTTCGCTCAATAAGTGCCGTCAGGATTGAATGTTTAACATCCTCCAGCTCATTCATTACCTCATCATAGTTATCCAGGTAAAGAAGACCAGCATAAAGCTTCTGATCTGCAGTTTCCTGTTCCAAACGGCGAAGGTCCGTCTCATCAAAGAGATAAAGAGCAAGAACCACATTTGCATTCTTTTTAGGATTTTCTTCTCTAAGAACCTGTGTTACCTCACCTTTCTCATCATCTTCATGCACTTCCTCAAAGACTCTGGAAAGATCTATCCTCTTGATGGACGCTCTATACTTTCTGTCTTCATAATTGACATTTATATCTACTGATTCTGATCCATCAATAATCTCTGGAAGCAGCTCAGCAAAATAAGCATCCACGGATTTTTTTATTCTCTTATCCCTTGCCACCCCAATGGTGTCATGGAACATATTATTCGCCCACATGATATGGCCATCTGTATCCAGAATCGCATACGGAATCTCCAACTCATGTAGCAGCTCCTTCTGAATCTTACCTTGTTTCAGCGAATAATCAGTAAGAAGCGCACTAAGATGTGGCATGAGGCTGAAGTACAGGACCAGAGAAGCTATCAAAAATACAACTAAAAGAGCTATGGCAATAATACCCATATGACTGCTAAAACCATTTAGATATACTGTGGCAACAAGCAGTCCAATGGACATGAATACTGGCAGTAATATGATAAGCTGCACTCTTCTTTTAACTCTTTTATCGTTATTCATTGATAATTCCTCGATAAATCCTTATGTTTTGTTTACTTGCTTAATGAATCAATTCTTTCACAAACCTGCTCATAAGTTTCCTTATACTTAGCAAGCTTCTCCTTCTCGGCATTAACCTTAGCCTCAGGAGCCTTATTTACAAAGTTAGGGTTGGAAAGCATTCCCTCGCCTCTCTTAATCTCGCCCTCAAGACGAGCTTTTTCCTTATTAAGTCTATCCAGTTCTTTCTCTACATCCACAAGCTCTGCAAATGGAATATAGATTACTGCATTATGGATAACTGCTGATACAGCGTCATCATCGATTCCAGCCTTGTCCGCCTGAACCTTTACTTCGCTTGCATAGCCCAGTGTTCCGAAGAAGCTTGAGCTATCCTCAAATACCTTACGGATATCTTCCTTATCAGATACAACATATACAGCAGCCTTTCTTGAAGGTGGTACATTCATATCTGTTCTTACTGTTCTTATAGCACGAACTGCATCCTTGATGATATCTACATTCTTTGCCTCAAGTGCAAAGTCTCTTGACTCTTCAGCTAATGGCCATGGTGCTATCATAATAGATTCATCGTCTGTAAGTGTACAGTAAATCTCTTCTGTAACAAATGGCATATATGGATGAAGTAACTTAAGACCGATAGACAGAACCTCACGAAGAGTCCAAAGTGCAGCAGCCTTAGTTGTATCATTATCATCCCAAAGTCTTGGCTTAACCATCTCGATATACCAGTCGCAGAACTCATCCCACAGAAAGTCGTGAATCTTATCTGCAGCAACACCGAGTTCGAACTTCTCCATGTTGTCTGTTACATCTCTTACAAGCTGGTTAGCCTTAGCAACTATCCACTTATCTGCCATAGTCAGGTCATCAAGTGTTACAGCATTTATAGCCTCATCAGTGATACCTGCTTCCTTAGCAGAATCCATATTCATCATGATAAATCTAGAAGCATTCCATATCTTATTAGCAAAGTTACGGCTTGCTGTAAGTCTGTCCCAGATAAATCTCATATCATTTCCAGGAGCATTTCCTGTGATAAGCATGAATCTCAGAGCGTCCGCTCCATACTGGTCGATAATCTCCAGTGGGTCGATACCATTTCCAAGAGACTTACTCATCTTGCGTCCCTGCTCATCTCTTACAAGTCCATGGAAGAGAACTGTATGGAATGGAACCTTATCTGTCTGCTCAAGTGATGAGAAGATCATTCTGATAACCCAGAAGAAAATGATATCGTAACCAGTTACGAGCACATCTGTTGGGAAGAAATACTTGAAGTCCTCTGACTCTGTATCTGGCCAGCCAACTGTTGAGAATGGCCAGAGAGCTGATGAGAACCATGTATCAAGTGTATCTTCATCTCTCTTCAGGTTCTTGCTCTGACACTTTGGACAGCAGCATGGCTCATCCATCTCAACGATAGTCTCGCCACAGTCCTGACAATACCATGCAGGTATTCTATGTCCCCACCACAGCTGTCTTGATATACACCAGTC
>CAMNGU010000101.1 GCA_946538525.1 uncultured Lachnospiraceae bacterium | reverse complement strand
GCTAAATGGGAGAAGGTTGTTGCTGAATATCTTGAGGATAAAGGTTACATGATTCTTCAAATGAATTATAGAACCAGATATTCTGAAATAGATGTTATTGCAGAGGATGGCGAATTTCTGGTCTTCATAGAAGTTAAGTATAGAAAAACGGCAAGTGCGGGGAATCCGGTTGAGGCGGTTGATAATAGAAAAATAGCCAGAATAAGGAATGCTGCGCTTTATTATCTAAGGGATAATCACTATATAATAGATAATACAAATATACGGTTTGATGTGGTTGGAATCCTTGGAAATGAGATAAAACATATAATAAATGCCTTTTGACTTTAATATCTTATGAGTTTATGTTACAATACTTTAGTTATAAAACTAGGTAGGTGAAGTAATGGCAAAGAAGATAGTCGCTATAGTAGGTCGTCCAAATGTTGGTAAATCTACTCTTTTTAATACTCTTGCAGGGGAAAGACTTGCAATCGTGAAGGATACTCCAGGAGTAACAAGAGATAGAATATATGCCGATGTGGAGTGGCTGAATTATAATTTTACAATTGTTGATACAGGTGGAATAGAGACGGAGGCTGAGGATATCATAATGCGTTCAATGAGGGAACAGGCTGAGATAGCTATTGAGACCTCTGATGTTATCATATTCGTTACAGATGTAAGGTCGGGAGTTACCGCTTCTGATATGCAGGTTGCTGATATGCTTCGTAAATCTAAGAAACCTGTAATTCTTTGCGTGAATAAAGTAGATAATTTTGAGAAGTTTGAACCATATGTATATGAGTTCTATAATCTTGGAATTGGTGATCCGCATCCGGTTTCTGCTATAAGTAAGCTGGGACTTGGTGATATGCTTGAACAGGTGGTGGCTGAATTTGGCGATGAGGGTGAGGAATATGTTGAGGAAGATATTCCTAGAATTGCTGTTATTGGTAAGCCTAATACAGGAAAATCCTCTATAATAAATAGACTTTTAGGTACTGATAGACTTATTGTGTCAGATATTGCCGGAACAACTAGGGATGCTATTGACACTAAGATAAAGAGAAATGGCAGAGAATACATTTTCATAGATACTGCCGGTCTTCGTCGTAAAAGCAAGATTAAGGATGAGATTGAAAGATTCAGTATTATTCGAACCGTTGCTGCGGTTGAAAGATGTGATATAGCTATACTTATGATCGATGCTGAAGAAGGTGTTACAGATCAGGATACTAAGATTGCCGGTATCGCTCATGACCGGGGCAAGGGTATGATAATCGTGGTAAATAAATGGGATCTTATCGAAAAAGATACTAATACCATGAATAAGATGAAGAAAGATATAAGAAATAAACTTGCATATATGCCTTATGCTGAGATGCTTTTTGTGTCAGCTCTTACAGGTCAGAGACTTAATAAGATCTTTGATACTATTGATACAGTTGAACAATATGCATGTATGAGAATTCAAACAGGTGTACTTAACGAAATCCTTACAGATGCAGTGGCTGAAAATGAGCCTCCATCAGATAAGGGAAAAAGACTTAAGCTTTTCTATATTACTCAAGTATCGGTTAAGCCACCAACTTTTGTTCTGTTCGTTAACAGTAAGGAGTTGGCTCATTTCTCTTATATAAGATATATTGAGAATAAACTTAGAGAGGCGTTCTTATTTACTGGTACTCCAATAAAAATTATTGTTAGAGAGAGAAAAGAGAAATAAGAAAATACTAATGCTAAATATTTAGGCTAAATATTTAGACTAGATATTTAGAAGAAAGGAATAGTTAATTGGTTGTTTTATATCGTATCATTTGTTTGCTGATTGGTTATGGATGTGGTTTGCTCCAGACTGGTGTTATATATAGTAAGGCGGTTGGAATTGACATTAGACAAAAGGGGAGTGGCAATTCTGGAACCACAAATGCTCTTAGAGTTCTTGGCTTTAAGGCGGGACTTGTGGTTTTTATTGGGGATTTCTGTAAATCATTTATTCCATGCATGGTCACAAGATTTATATTTAGGGATATGTTCCCTTATACATATTATATATTCATGATCTATATTGGCTTTGGTGCTGTACTTGGACATATATTCCCATTTTATCTAAAGTTTAAAGGCGGTAAAGGTATAGCTACAATAGGAGGATTTGCTGCCAGCTTAATTCATCCTATATTTATTGTTGTACTTTTAGCTATATTTGTTGGAACAATTGCTATTTCTAAATATATGTCTGTTGGATCAATCGTACTTATGATTGGAATATTTATCACATTTATTATTCAGGCTATTCTTGGACTTACATGCTTTGATTTGAGTAATGGTTATTCCGAAGAGGTGTTTATAGAAGGAACTGTTATGGTTTTTCTTCTTGCGGCTCTTGCAATATATAAACATAAGGCTAATATTATTAGACTTATGAATCATGAGGAGAATAAATTTTCTTTCAAGAAGAAAGAAGATGTTTAGATATCGTTTCGCATATTCGTAACAGGGTAAAGTTTTTGGACTTTTCTGTATTTAGGGTGTGCATCATTGAATAAGGAGGATAAAATCTATGAAGATTTGTGTACTTGGTGCTGGTAGTTGGGGTATTGCACTTACAAAGCTTCTTGCTTTAAATGAACATGAACTTACTGTTTGGTCTATAGATCCTGAAGAGGTTTCTATGCTGAAGGAGTTTCATCAGCATAAAACAAAACTTCCTGGAGTTATGATTCCTGGAAATGTTGAATATACAACTGATTTGGAGAATGCACTTAAGGATAAGGATATGGTTGTTATGGCTGTACCTTCACCATTTATAAGAGACACAGCTAAGAAAGCTTCTCAGTATATTCTCCAGGATGAGATTATTGTAAATGTGTCAAAGGGTATTGAGGAAGATACTTTGAAGAGACTTTCTGAAGTTATTTCTGAAGAGATACCTCAGGCTAGAGTTGCAGTTCTTTCTGGACCTAGTCATGCGGAGGAGGTTGGTAAATGTCTTCCTACTACAGTTGTCGTTGGTGCTGCTGATAAGGGATTGGCTAAGACTGTTCAGGATACATTTATGTCTGATTTCTTTAGAGTATATACAAGCCCTGATATGATAGGTATTGAGCTGGGCGGAGCTATAAAAAATGTTATTGCTCTGGCTGCTGGTATTGCTGATGGTCTTGGATGTGGTGATAATACTAAGGCTGCTCTTATAACCAGAGGTATTCATGAGATTACTGCTCTTGGTGTTGCTATGGGTGGTAAACCTGAAACATTTGCTGGCCTTTCGGGTACAGGTGATCTTATTGTTACTTGTGCTTCACAGCACAGTAGAAACCGTAAGGCTGGTTTTCTGATGGGACAGGGTAAAACATACCAGGAAGCAATGGACGAAGTTAAAATGATAGTTGAAGGCGTTTATAGTGCAAAGGCAGCACTTGCTCTTTCAAATAAATATGATGTTGAAATGCCTATTGTGGAGCATGTAAATAAGGTACTCTTTGATAATTATTCCGCCAAAGATGCTCTTCATGATCTTATTACAAGAGACAGAAAGAAGGAGGCATTAACTCTTACTTGGAATAATTAGTCTTAAATAATTAAGAGTTTTAATTTGTGATGGAAAAGCTTGATCTTAAGCTGGAGGTGTTTGAAGGGCCTTTGGACCTGCTCCTTCATCTTATTGAAAAAAACAAATTTAATATATTTGATATTCCTATTGTTGAGATTACTGAACAGTATCTGGATTATCTGGATAAGATGGAAGAGGATAATATGGATGTGATGAGTGAATTTCTTGTCATGGCTGCGACTCTTATTTCTATTAAATCCAAAATGCTCCTTCCTAAAGAAGAGGAAGAGGAAGAAGAGGAAGATGATCCGAGAGCTGAATTGGTTAAGAGCTTGTTAGAATACAAAATGTATAAATATGCATCTACAGAACTGAAGGATATGTCTATAGATGCGTCGAATGCATATTTTAAAGCTCCAACAATCCCTAAAGAGGTTAAGGAAGTAAAACAGGAAGTTGATCCTGCAGAACTTATCGGCGACCTTACTATGCAGAAATTAAATGAAATATTCAAAACATTACTTCGTAGAGAGATAGATAGAGTTGACCCTGTAAGAAGTAAGTTCGGAACCATTTCCAGAGATGAGATTCGTCTTGAGGATAAGATGGTTGAGATTCGAAATGAGATAAAAGGGCTAAGGGGGATTAATTTTAAGACCCTTCTTGGAACAAAGAGGGGAAAGATGAATCTTATTGTTTCTTTCCTTGCAATTCTTGAACTTATGAAGACAAGTGTATTGGTTATCAGGCAGGATGAAATGTTTGGTGACATCATTATCGATTCTCTTGAATAAAACTATAGTTTGAACTTAAGTTGGTTCATTTGGAGGAAAAATGAGTGATATAAATCTTAAAGCGGCTATTGAGGCCGTTTTATTTGCGACTGGCTCCGCGGTTGAGGAGAGCAGGCTTATGGCGGCTCTCGGAACTGAGGAAGAACCGGTTAATAAGAAGGCGATGAAAGAGGCCATAGAGTCTCTTATGGAAGATTATGAATCTGAAGACAGAGGAATAAGACTTATTGAGCTTGACGGAAAATATCAGCTTTGTACTAAAAATGAATATTATGATGTTTTAGGAAGAATTGTGAATATGCCAAAGAAACATTCTCTCACAGATGTTCTTCTTGAGACTCTTTCTATAGTTGCATATAAACAGCCAGTAACAAGAACAGAGATAGAGAAAATCCGAGGAGTTTCCTGCAGTCATGCAGTTAATAAACTTGTGGAATATAATCTTATCTGTGAGGTTGGAAGACTTGATGCGCCAGGTCATCCGATTCTTTTTGGAACCACAGATGATTTTCTTAGAAGCTTTGGGATTTCTTCTATGGATGAACTTCCTGATATTTCTCCTGAGAGAATTGAAGATTTTAGAAAACAGGCTGAGGCTGAAGCGGGTGTAGAGGTACCTACTTAAATGAAAATTTTGATAATTATTCTTCTGATAATTTTATTTATTCTTTTAGCGGTTTTTCTTGAAAGTATAAGAGAAATTAATTCGCTTAGGGTTACTTCTTATGAAATAGATATTTCTAAGAAAATAACTGCTTTGGGGCAGGATAAAAGTATCAGCTATGATGATTTGAAAGATAAAAAGATTGTATTTCTTTCTGACTATCATGAGGCTTTATGTCTTAAGGAAAAAATCATACATAAAATCCGTGATTTGAAACCGGATTTGATACTTGTGGGTGGAGATATGGTTAATGGAAAGAGCGAAAAGGAGGATACAAGTCCTGCTTCCGATCTTTTGAATTCCATTTCCAAGGTTGCTCCTGTTCTTTATGCTTTAGGAAATCATGATGCTAACATGAAGAGTAATTTCTATGACACATCAGATCTTTGGGCAGAGTATGTTGCAAGATTGAATCCGGAGATTAAGTTCCTGGAAAATGAGTCGGTTTCGCTTTTTGGTGGCGCTCTTACGGTTCATGGACTTGATATTCCGCTGAGATATTATAAAAGAATTAAGTTTCCTAAGCTTACTGCTACGGATATAAATGAAGTGCTTTCATTATCAGATGAAAAAAGCTATAATATCCTCTTGGGGCATGCTCCTGATTTTATAGATAGTTATCTGGAATGGGGAGCAGATCTTGTCCTTTCCGGACATTTTCATGGTGGTATGGTGAGAGTGCCGCTTTTGGGTGGATTGATCTCTCCGCGGCTTAGATTATTTCCTAAATATACTTATGGAAAATATGATAGGGATTATAATGGCGCTGTAAGGTCCTTGATAGTTACCAATGGTCTTGGGCAGCATACGCTGAAAATCAGGATTAATAATATTCCTGAGATAGTAGTTATTAGTTTTAAATTATAAAAAATCTATAATTAAATTTGCAGGTGTTGAAATGTTTTTGTGGACAAACAAAATAATCAGGTTTACTTGGATTACTATACTAAGCTTAGTATTATTAGCATATGTGGCTATAGTTATAATGTCCGAGGATACTTATTATCCGGGTACAATCATAAATGGCGTTGATTATGGTTTTAAAAGTCCTGGCTATGTTGATAATGAATTATATCAGAATCCTGCAGATTATAATCTTGATATCATTTTTAGAGGTGAAACTAAAACCATAAATGGTAAGGAGATCCTGCTGAAAAATGATTTCCGTCCTGAACTTGAAGCGATTAAGCTTAGTCAGAATCCATTTCTATGGCCATCAACTTTATCTCAGGAAGAATATAGTCTTTCTGATTGTATAAGTTTTGATGAGGCTTCACTTGAAAGAATTTTTGATAAATATGATGAATTTAATACTGATTTAATGGTTGAGCCTGAAAATCCTAAAATTGTTGTTGAGGATGATGCGGTTGTTGCTCAGTTGGGAGATCAGGGAAATTTTATCGAGGATATTGATGGTCTTAAGGATGCTATCAAAGAGGCTATTATTAATCGAGAGACAACATTTGATGTGGAAGAAAAAGGTTTTTATAAGAGACCGGAATATGAACTTGATGATTCTAAGATTGTAAGTACTGTAAATTATTGTAATGAGATTGCAGGTCTTAAAATTACTTACAAGTATGGTGATTATGATATTAGGATTACTCCACAACAGCTTTTTTCTACTATAAAGCTGGATGAGGATTACAGTCATTCTATAAGTAAAGAAAGAGTTGAGGGGTTGGTTGAAAGCCTTTCGAGACTTTATGATACTTATGACAGTATAAGAGTGTTTAAAACTCATAACAAATCAAAAATAAATATTACAAACAGTCATTATGGCTGGAAATTAGATACTGAAGCTGAAACTGACAGTTTATATAATGATATTATTCATCATACAAATGTGGAGAGAACTCCGGCTTTTATATCGGAAGGTTTCACATATGATGATCATGGTGATGATATTGGAGATACATATGCAGAAGTGGACCTGACGAATCAGCATATGTATTATTATAAGAATGGTAGACTTGTTCTTGAAACAGATGTTGTTACTGGTTGTGTAAATCTAAGAAGAGGTACACCAAGTGGAATCTATAGCGTTCAGTATAAGCAGTGTCCGGCTATACTGAGAGGAGAGGATTACGAAACTCCGGTTACCTATTGGATGCCGTTTAATGGTGGCATAGGATTTCATGATGCAACCTGGAGAGGATCCTTTGGTGGACAGATTTATATCTGGAGTGGTTCTCATGGTTGTGTAAATATGCCTTATAAGGCAGCACAGCAACTATTCAGCGAGATTGAACAAGGCACTCCGGTTATAGTTTATTAGATATTAATAATATGGCTTTTCTGTCTATAATTGGGTGACAATGTGGTTGACAATACTAGGTAATAAAGATAAAATTGATACTAGTGTTTGTTTAAATATAAGCGCTAATATAAAGGCTTAAATTAGAAAGGGATGCGTGGATATGAAGACTAAGGTACTTTCATTACTTGTAGATAATACAGCTGGTGTGCTCAGTAGAGTTTCTGGTATGTTCAGCAGAAGGGGTTATAACATTGACAGCTTATCTGTCGGTGTGACAGAGAATCCAAAGTATTCCCGTATGACTGTTGTTGTAACAGGAGATGATAAGATTCTTACACAGATTAAGAGCCAGCTGAATAAGCTTGAAGATGTTAAGTCTGTAGTTGAACTTAAAGATGGAGAATCTGTTACAAGAGAGCTTGTACTTATAAAGATTAAAGCAAATGCGGTTGAAAGACAGCAGATTATATCTGTTGCTAATGTATATAGAGCTAATATAGTAGATGTTTCACCTGAATCTATCATGATTGAGATTACTGGAAATAATAATAAGGTTGAAGCATTTGTATCTCTGTTAGAAGGATTTGAGATTCAGGAACTTGTAAGAACTGGTGTTACCGGACTTATAAGAGGTCGTGCTGAATCAGATGAATAATTAGACAATTCTTATCATGACAAAAGAAAATGAGTTTATCCCCGTTCTTTTTCGTGATAATGAAAGATAAAAATTTATATTTATTTTTTCAAGGAGGCATTAATTATGTCAGATTTAAAGATTTTCTATGAGCAGGATTGTAACCTGTCACTTCTGGATGGAAAGACTATCGCAATAGTTGGTTACGGTAGCCAGGGTCATGCACATGCACTTAACCTTAAGGACTCAGGAGCTCACGTAATCATTGGATTATATGAGGGCAGCAAGTCATGGAAGAAAGCTGAGGAGCAGGGCTTCGAAGTTTATACAACTGCTGAGGCTGCTAAGAAGGCTGATATCATCATGATCCTTATCAATGACGAGAAGCAGGCTGCAATGTATAAGAATGATATCGAGCCAAATCTTGAGGCTGGTAACATGCTTATGTTCGCACATGGTTTCAATATTCATTTTGGACAGATTGTTCCACCAGCAGATGTTGATGTAACAATGATCGCTCCAAAGGCACCTGGACACACAGTTCGTTCAGAGTATCAGGCTGGTAAGGGTACACCTTGTCTTATCGCTGTATATCAGGATGCTACAGGTCATGCACAGGATCTTGCACTTGCTTATGGTGCTGGTATCGGTGGTGCAAGAGCTGGACTTCTTGAGACAACATTTAGAATTGAGACAGAGACTGACCTCTTCGGTGAGCAGGCAGTTCTTTGTGGTGGTGTTGTAGCTCTTATGCAGGCTGGATTTGAGACTCTTACAGAGGCTGGTTATGATCCAAGAAATGCATATTTTGAGTGTATCCACGAGATGAAGCTTATCGTAGATCTTATCTACCAGAGTGGTTTCGCTGGAATGAGATATTCTATCTCTAATACAGCTGAGTACGGTGATTACATCACAGG
>CAMNGU010000100.1 GCA_946538525.1 uncultured Lachnospiraceae bacterium | reverse complement strand
ACTTCTGTAAATGGCTGTCTATGACCATTCTTCTTGTGGTGACCCTTCTTTGGCTTATACTTATAAACTGTCACCTTCTTAGCTTTAGCAGTCTTAATAACTGTAGCTTCTACCTTAGCGCTAGCTACCTTGTCTCCAACAAGTACATCCTTATCATTGCTGATAGCAATAACATTGTCGAATACTACCTTAGCACCATCCTCAGCTCCGAGCTTTTCAACTCTAATGATGTCGCCTTCAGCTACCTTATACTGCTTTCCGCCTGTTGCAATTACAGCGTACATAAGTCTTTCCTCCTAACTTATAAATCTCGCCAACATCGGTGGCACCTCTAAATGGGCGCACTTTCAACCTGGTTGTGCGGCATACCGTGATATATTAACACTTATGTAAATCAGTGTCAAACACTTTTTAATTATATTTCTTATTTTGTTAGATTATTTTATTTTCTTATTATATCAGATTATTATGATTCTTTTTTAATTCTTTTATTTTAACTCTATTATTTTAATTTTGATTTATATACTCAATTAAAACTAATAACAGACACCATCTCCTCCAATCCAGTATCCGTCAATATAACGATTAGTAACCATATAACCACTGCCATCAAAATAGTACCAATAACCATTTATCTTCTGCCACTGTGATACTGGATACCAACCAGAACTATCAGAAAACCACCAACCAGTAGAATTACTATGCCAGCTGCCAATTCCGTCATATTCCAGTGCCCCATTGCCACTTAGCCAATATCCATCTCTCCATTCAGAAGAACTCATATAACCGTAATAGTCAAAATAATACCATTTGCCATCTATTTTCAGCCACTGGCTCCAAGGATACCACCCCGAAGTATCCTCATACCACCAACCACTGCTGTTTCCTTTCCAACTTCCTTTAGCAGCATATGAAGTTCCACCATTCGCATCATACCACTGACCATTAATCCATTCATTAGATGGTTTTCCGGAAGCACTTCCAGAACCAGAACCACCCTGCGCAGCACCATTTGCAGTTCCACCTGCAGCGCCTGAAGTACCTGCTGAAGTACCACCTGATGAATTATAAGAAAATCTCATTTCAGCACCTGCATTTGAAAAATCAGCTACCGTCATAAGAGTATTAGTTGAAACACCATCATTTTTATGAACTGTATATAGAGCCGCAGCCGCACCCACAAGGCCAGCATTATAATCAAGAGCCACCTCATTACATTGATAGTCAATTTGCGAATCATTATAAGTACCATTTGAATCTTTAGGTCCACCTACTAACGCACCAAGAAGCACATGTCGATTATTAGAATATTGACCTGCATCATTTGAAGCCGAAGCAGCTCTATGATGAGGATACTTTGCAGAGTAAGAATTATATCCAACAACATAACACTGATTCTGAGGATTATCCCCAAGAATATATTTCATCTGACTGGTAGCCCAATCCGTCCATTCAGAACGCGCCTTAGCTTTATCAGAAAGAAGTCCAAGAAATTGAGTATTACAGTTATATCTTGCACTACCCCATTGAAGTAGGCATCCATAACCGCCACTTTTATCCATTCCTTTATACATATTATTAGCACAGTTATATAACGCATCAGCATTACCAGTTCCGTAATATTCTGCAAGCATACTTACATTGTCCCAAGAAAACCAAGACCATACATTATATCCGCTGTTAGAATATGTACCATTCTTAGTGTTATTAAATTCACTTAGATAAACGCCATCCCCAGTTGCCTTATATAGAAGAGCTGCTGCAAGAGCATAATCATCTCCCCAAGACTGGGAATCATAGAGATAACCACCTGTACTATTATCCCACAGCCCCTCCTTAGCACAGGAAGTACTATGAGTTAATGCATAATTAAAAAGCTTCTTTGAATAATCAAGTGCAGTTGTATCTCCAAAGTTAAGATATTGAAGAGCAAGCGCTGCAGCAGTTTCACTAACCACATCAGTAGCTGTATTCGAATCAGAAGTATAATATACAGAACGAGGTTCATTCTGAGATTCAGGGGCCGACCATTTACTATGATCTTCAGGGCCATTTGAAACCATATATACAAATGCGTTTACAGAGCCATCACTATTCAGAACAGTACATCTTTCAAAATATTCAGTAAAATGATTCATTATGGTTCTAAAATGCGCAGAACTATTTGTATCAGAAAAGGCCTGACCATATTCCATATAAGCAACACCAAGAACTGTTGCAGAATAAGCTTCAGTAAGACCATACTTAAGATGATCGCCTGCGTCATGAAATCCACCACTAACATTTACAGTTCTTCCATTTACAGTTACAGTCTGATCTGCCGCATGACAGTTCCCTCTCCACGAAAATGCAGAACGAGCACTAACATCCTGTCCACACATATTAGCATCGTAGAAGTATAACGACTCCTGAAGCAGTTTTGCAAAGTTCACCTCAATCGATGCAGCCTTAGAATCAATTTTAGGCACATAAAGAAGCGATATGCAAAGTGCAAATGTAATTAAAATACTTATGATTCTTCTCATACGAATGTCTCCTTCGAACATACATATTATCTATAAAAAGATATAAACACTATTAGGTATTTTACTATTTAATAAAAAGACATACAAGAAGAGAATTCCAACTACTTATCTTGCAAAGCACATCATCATCATGGCTTTTTATATAACAAAAACTACTGTTCATTAAAAAAAACTCTGTATTACCTTAATCATGTAAATCCACAATTAGAGTAATACAGAGAATAGATTCTTATATAGTTACTGAATCTCGTATCTTTCAATAAAGACATCTATATGCTCTTCGATTTTTTGAAGAGCTTCTTCTTTCTTTTCAGGTTCTCTTTCGAGCATTTGAATCATAAGCGTAACAGGAGATATAAACTCAAGAGCTATAGTCTCAACATCCCCCTTAACCATCTGATTACGTTCCATCAACTTCTCAAAGATGGAAATATAGACATCCTGAATATATGTAATCTGATGTAAAGTTGTTACTCTTGCTAAAGATTGATTTCTAAACTGCTCCATAGTCATAAGGCGTCTCATTTTTTTAGCAGTATCATTACTTAAAGTAAAATGTAATGTATGTAATACATATTCCTTAAAAGCTCTTGCAGAAACTATCTTATCCGGAAGGTCCTTATTCATTCCCATTCCTTTAACATACTCATCTTCAGCACAGTCGATAACCGCTTTCAAAAGCTCCTCTTTATTCTTAAAATATTTATATATTGTCGGTCCCTTTATACCTATAGATTCAGCAATCTCATCGACGCTGGTACCATCGTATCCTTTCAAAGAAAATAAATCTCTTGCTGCATTTATTAACGGTTCTCTAGCATTTTTTCTAGCCATAATTTTCTCCAAAAATATAGATACATAAATACAAAAAGCACAACTAATTATTCAGCCCATACAACAAAGTCATCTTTACGAGGTTTTGCTGCAGGAAGATCACCATCAATATATCCAACTACGCAATGTCCAATACCTTCATAGTTGCCTTCAATACCAATCTCTTTAAGAATTGCCTGTCCCTCTTCAGATTCAACTTCCTGCTTTGCTCTATGAATCCAGCATGCGCCAAGTCCAAGATCAGTTGCTGCGAGCTGAAGATTTTCAAGAACAACGCTTCCATCATATACAGAAGTGAAGCAATCCTTATCAGCAAGTACCCAGAATACAACTGGAGCACCATAGAAAGGATCAAATCCTTCTTCCTTGCCCATAATAGATGCATTTAGCTTAGATAGTCTATCTCTAATCTCTTTATTAGTAATAACAACAATCTTTGCAGCCTGAGCCCCTTTTCCATTAGGAGCAAATGTACCAGCTTCCGCTATTTTTTCTAAGAGTTCCTTTGGAACCGGATCACTTTTATACTTTTTTACACTTCTTCTTATCTTCATTAATTCTAATGCTTCCATAGTATTACTCTCCTTCATTAAATTTTAAATATTAAAAAATTTAAATAAAAATTAATCATATGATTATAAATTTTCTATTATATCACTATAAAATTATATCAAATAACTATATAGAAATACATTTTCTCATCTTATTATATATTTATTCAAAATCAGAAAGAGTAAGCGGTCTTTCCCCCTTTACTCTTGTAAGTTCTACAAGTCCAAGGGAAGTCATATCTACATAAGTAACTCTTTTTTCGTCTTTGGACAATTCTACTTTTAGATGATTTATTAGTTCTTTTATATCCTCAGAACTCTTAAGATTAATAAAATCAATTATAATAATCCCTGACATATTTCTAAGTCTTAAAATCCTGGCAATCTCAGTTGCTGCCTCCAGGTTAATCTTTAGAAATGTCTTCTGTACATTCTTACCCTTTATAGCCTTACCTGTATTTACATCAATCACAGTAAGAGCCTCTGTAGGCTCAACTACTATGCTGCCTCCAGATTTAAGATATATAGTCCTATTGAAACATTTTTTTAGCTTATCTTCAATACTGTATAATTTATAAAGTTTTAAATTATCATCAGAATATAACTCAAGATATTTTTTATCTATAATCTCAGCCAAATGATCATATTCAAAAGAACTATCTGTTACAATGCCAAACTCCTCATATTTGCCTCGAGCCGTAATTTCTTCAAGCTCATCATAAAATCCATCAGGAGCTTTATATATACATTTCTTAACAACACTATTAATTGCAGAATTATAAATACCTTCAGCTCTGGACAGAAGCTGTTTAAATTCATCAACAACCTCTTCATCCGTAGCATCATTTCCTGCAGTACGAATAACTGCTCCAACCTTTCCCAAGGAAGAATCTTCTTCACTAATAAGTTTCTGGAGTTTATTCTTTAGCAGTTTCTTTCTATCCTGATCCGTAAACTTTTTAGAAACACCAATAGAACCATTTCTTCTAAGAATTATATTTTTCCCCTTCATATCTATAATTGAAGTGGCAACACCTTTCTTAGTTTTAATAGGATCCATAGAAATCTGAACTAAAATTTCATCGCCAACGCAAAGTTTATTCGTATTTCCATGTTTAAGAAATATATGCATACCATCATTATCGGTTAAAGAATAATAAAGCTGATCCCCAGTTCCTGCATCTATAAAAGCAGCATTTATTGAAGGAACAATGTTCATAACCTTTGCGGTATATATATTCCCAACATTGCTTTCATTAGAAAGAAAACAGGCTCTTACCAGCTTTCCATCCTCCAGTAAAAAACCTGTCTTTCTATTATTAAATTCCGTTATTATATATTTTGCTGTCATAATTATTTATAAAAATATAATTCAAAACATTTTCTCTTAAATGAGTTTCATAAATACTAATTCTTGAAAGAATGTACAGGAGCAGGAATTCGGCCTGTTCTATTAATAAAGTCTGCACAGCTAAACTGATTTACAGGCATAACCGGTGCCTCACCAAGAAGTCCACCAAATACAGCTCTATCACCTACACCCTTACCAACTATTGGCATAATACGAACAGCTGTAGTTTTCTGATTAATCATACCAATCGCCATCTCATCAGCAATAATACCTGATATAGTTGAAGCAGATGTGTCACCAGGAATAGCAATCATGTCCAGACCTACTGAACATACACAAGTCATAGCCTCAAGTTTCTCAATTGTAAGAGCATTCTTCTCAACAGCATTTATCATTCCCTGATCTTCTGAAACCGGAATAAATGCACCAGAAAGACCTCCTACATAAGAAGAAGCCATAATACCACCCTTCTTAACCTGATCATTTAGAAGAGCAAGAGCTGCTGTAGTACCAGGAGCACCAGCATACTCAAGTCCCATCTCACAAAGAATATCCGCAACAGAATCACCTATGGCAGGTGTTGGTGCAAGAGACAGATCAACGATTCCAAATGGAACGCCAAGTCTTGCAGATGCTTCCTTCGCTACAAGCTGACCAACTCTTGTAATCTTAAATGCTGTCTTTTTAATTGTCTCGCAAAGAACTTCAAAACTCTCGCCACGAACCTGCTCAAGTGCAGTTTTAACAACACCAGGGCCTGAAACGCCAACATTTATTATAGTATCAGCTTCAGTTACTCCGTGGAATGCACCAGCCATAAATGGATTATCATCAGGAGCATTACAGAATACTACAAACTTTGCAGTACCAAAGCTGTCCTTTTCTTTAGTAAGCTCTGCAGTTTCCTTGATCTTTTCACCGATCATGCGAACTGCATCCATATCAATACCTGTTTTTGTAGAACCACAATTAACAGATGAACATACAAGTTCAGTTTCTGCAAGAGCCTTTGGAATAGACTCAATAAGAAGCTTATCTGCAGGAGTCATACCCTTTGATACAAGAGCAGAATATCCTCCAAGGAAGTTAATACCAACGGTATGAGCTGCTTTATCAAGCGTCTTTGCTATCTCAACAAAATCATCAACAGTCTTGCATACCGAACCACCAACAAGAGCAATCGGAGTAACAGATACTCTCTTATTTACGATAGGAATTCCATACATAGAAGTTATTTCCTCGCCTACCTTAACAAGATCCTTTGCCTTTGTTGTAATCTTCTCATATATTTTATTGCAAGTATCTTCAACATCTACACCAACGCAGTCAAGAAGTGAGATACCCATTGTGATAGTACGAACATCAAAGTTCATACTTCTTATCATTTCATTTGTCTCTAAAACTTCATCAAGTGATATCATTTTTATTATTCCTTATTTATTATTTCTTATAAAATAAATCCCCACAGATTTATATTCTATGCATCATGTGAAAGATTTCTTCCTTCTGAGCCTTAATCTGAACACCAATCTCATCTCCAAGAGAAGCAAGCTCGTCAGAAAGTTCTCTATGCTCTTTCATAGACTTAGATGTATCAACTAACATCATCATGTTAAAATATCCCTGCATTGTTGTCTGAGTTATGTCATTGATATTGATATTGTTACTTGCAAGGTAGTTACAAACCTTTGCAATGATACCAACTGTATCTTTCCCAACAACAGTAATAATTGTCTTATCCATTTCGTACTCCTATTATAAAAATATTTATATTGTAAATAATATAATCCATTAATAATCATATAGTAATTAAATACTATTTAAACCAGAATTAAATCTCCAGGTTCAGACCTTTTAGCTACACATAAACCAAAATCCCTTACATCACTGCTAAATGGATTATCGGACAGTTCATGCTTTACAGCTTCATATGCCAGTTCCGGATAATTATTTTTATCAGAAAGATGTCCCAGCGCAACATACTTTATATGATCATTAAGAACTTCTCTTATAAGTCTTCCGGAAGCCTCATTACAAAGATGTCCTCTATCCCCAAGTATTCTCTTTTTAAGAACATAAGGATATATAGGATTTGCCTCCAGCATTCTAATATCATGATTAGCTTCAATCACCATAGCATCGCATTCCGACAGAAAATCAATAATCATATTATCGTATTTTCCAAGATCAGTAGCAATAGCCACTTTTTTCTTATCCGCTTCAAAGCTGTAGCACACCGGATCATTTGTATCATGTGATATAGACTTTGTATTTACTGTAATACTTCCAACATTAAATACAGAATCATTTTTAATAGGCCTAAGCAGATTATAATCAAATGTCCCCAAACTTTTCATAGTCATAAGACCATCAATAGTACCATAGGTGGCATATATTGGAATATTATACTTTCTTGAAATAATACCTAAGGCTTTAACATGATCAATATGCTCATGAGTTATAAGGATGGCATCCACATCTTTACAAGTAAGGTCTATAGTATTAAGACCATTTTCTATTGCCTTCATAGTAATACCCACATCCACCAAGATGGTTGTATCACCATTTCCTACATAACACGAGTTACCGGAACTACCACTGGCAATTGTCATTAAATTCATTAAAGTACCGCCTTTGGACTCTTATCCTTTGGTCTATAGCCCTTATCAAGAAGCGTCTTCATAATCTTTTCTTTATGTTCAGGACCAAATGCTTCAATTGTAATAATAAGTTCCACAGCAGCATTTCTATTGAGGGAAACAAACTGGTTATGCTCCAGCTCAATAATGTTACCCTGCTGCTCAGCAATAATCTGAGAAACCTTACCAAGTTCTCCCGGCTTATCTGGAAGAAGAACGGAAACAGTAAATATTCTGCTTCTTGCAACAAGTCCATGCTGTACAACAGATGAAAGTGTTATAACATCCATGTTACCGCCGGAAATAATTGCAGCAACCTTCTTTCCTTCAGGCTTAAGATGTTTTAATGCAGCAACTGTAAGAAGGCCTGAATTCTCTGCGATCATTTTATGATTTTCAATCATATCAAGGAAAGCAACTATAAGTTCGCTATCCTCAATTGTAATTATCTCATCAATATTTTCCTGGATATATGGGAAGATTTTCTCTCCAGGAGTTTTAACTGCAGTACCATCTGCAATTGTATTAACCCCTTCAAGGGTTGTTACTTCGCCATTTTCAAGAGAAGCCTTCATGCAGGCAGCTCTTGCAGGCTCAACACCAATAACCTTGATAGATGGATTAAGCATTTTGGCAAGTGTAGCAACACCAGTAGCAAGTCCACCTCCACCAATCGGAACAAGGATTGTATCTATAAATGGCTGTTCTTTAAGAATCTCCATAGCAACTGTACTCTGACCTGTTGCTACTTCAAGATCATCAAACGGATGTACAAATGTACTCCCCTGTTCCTCAGCAAGCTTAAGCGCATAGTTGCAGGATTCATCATATACATCTCCGTAAAGAATAACCTCAGCCCCATAGCTCTTTGTTCTATTAACTTTTATAAGTGGTGTTGTTGTTGGCATTACAATCGTAGCCTTAACTCCATACGCCTTAGCAGCATAGGCAACACCCTGAGCATGATTTCCAGCAGATGCTGTTACAAGTCCCTTTTCTCTATCTTCTTCTGATAGCTGACTTATCTTGTAATATGCACCTCTTATTTTATATGCTCCTGTGAGCTGCATATTTTCAGGTTTAAGAAAAACTTTGT
>CAMNGU010000099.1 GCA_946538525.1 uncultured Lachnospiraceae bacterium | reverse complement strand
TGATAAGTCTATTTTTTCCTTCCACAACTTGAGGAAAGAAACCATATACCTCTCTCTTACCAGCTATTCCCTCATATGATATCTCGCCACTATCCTTCAGGGAGTCAAGCATTGGACTATGCCCAATAGTTCCAAAAAGTATATCCATACCTGAGTTAGTAGCATTTTGATACAAAGTATCAGTATATAACGCACTAATAGGATGTGAACCTGTCACCAGCTCCACATCCTTCATAACAAGTTCTGATATCTTCTTAACGCCGCTTAGCGTCTCATTTTCATATATAAATCTTACCTGTGAATCTTTACTTAGTTTTAAAGCACTCATATAAACTAGTCTCCGCTGAATTATCTAGTAAACTTGAGGAAGTTCCAGGAACCACCCTTTAATACGATAGAATCTCCAATCTCATGAGTTACAGGAGTTACATTATCTGGAGTCTCCATAGAGTTTCCAGCCTTCAGATCATCACCTTCCATAGAAACATGTGACTCCAGCTTAAATCCTTCAAATCCAGAAAGATCAAGCTCTGCATCTTCTCCAAGCTTTCTATTAACTGCAAAGAGTGATATAGTCTTCTCATCTTCAGAAAGAACTGCAACTGCATCAACATTTGCAACCTTCTCAGCCTTTCCTTCTGTAAATGTATCTGATACAATTTCTGTCTCAAGAGCTGATCCACGACCATTAACTGATGTATACATAAATGGATAGAAAATTGTCTGCTTCCATACTCCGCCACCAGTAACTGTCATAATAGGTGCGATAACATTTACAAGCTGTGCAAGACAAGCAATCTTAACTCTATCGCTATGCTTCAGGAGTGTGATCATAAGGTCACCTACCACGATTGAATCCTCAAGGTTATACATATCCTCAAGAAGTGGAGGTGCTATCTGCCATGGCTCCTGCTTCTTATCCTGTTCATTACTGTGGAACCATACATTCCACTCATCGAAAGAAAGATTAATCTGCTTCTCTGACTTCTTCTCAGCCTTTACCTTGTCACATATATCCACAACATCTCTGATAAACTTATCCATGATTGCTGCAGAACCAAGATACTCCTGAGAGTTATTATCTGGATTTCCGTAATAACTATGAAGTGATATATAATCGAGATGCTCATATGCTTCTCTAAGAACTGTCTCTTCCCACTCACCGAAGGTCTCCATAAAAGGACCTGAGCTTCCGCAGGCAACAAGCTCTATAGATGGATCAACCATCTTCATAAGCTTTGCTATCTCACAGGCAAGTCTGGCATATTCCTTAGGTCTCTTAGTACCAATCTGCCAATCTCCATCCATTTCATTTCCAAGGCACCATACCTTGATTCCAAATGGATCTTCAAAGCCATTCTCACGGCGCTTATTTGCATAATATGTATCTGTCTTTGAATTGCAGTACTCCACAATATTTCTTGCATCGTCTGCTCCTCTTGTACCAAGATTAACAGCCATCATAACATCTGACTCTGCACGCTTTGCCCACTCCTGGAACTCATCGATTCCTACTTCGTTAGTTTCAATACTGTTCCATGCAAGCTCCATTTTCTTAGGACGAAGAGCCTTATCTCCAGTTCCATCTTCCCAGTTATATCCTGATACGAAGTTACCACCCGGATATCTAACCATAGGAACCTTCAGCTCCTTGATAAGCTTCATAACATCCTGGCGGAATCCCATATCATCTGCTGTCTCGTGACCTGGCTCATATATTCCACCATATACTGCTCTTCCAAGATGCTCAATAAATGAGCTATATATACGGTCATCTATCTTACTAATAGTCTTACTTAAATCTATACTAACCTTTGCTTTCATTTAATACTCCTAAATACTTAAAACTCTAATCTATTAATTCAGCTCAAAGCTTCTCATCTGCAGACTGCTTGCATCTCCAACATATGTGAAGTAGAAAGCATATACCCCATCAGGAAGCTTGATATCAGCTGTAACCTTAGTCCAGATATTTCTATTCTCAATAGGAAGTGTTGCAAGCACCTCTCCCTCTGGAGATGTTCTAACCTCGAAGACACCATTTCCGTATCCGCGAGCTTCAACTGTAACGCTTGAGATACCCTCACATTTATAGTACTTAAATCCAAGAGTCGCTCCATCTACTACATTTGCAATAAATGCTTCAGGATGTTCCATACCTTCATCAAGTCTTTCCTTCACTGTTGGAAGACCTGGCTTTCCGATATAAAGTTCTGGTTCCTTAGTGAACATATTGCAGACTGTATATGCAAGATGCTCGCCCTTACCTGTAAGTGGAGCTGCATTTAATCCCTGAGATGTAACTTCTACCTGAGGGATGGTTCCATCCTCTGCAAAATGAATTATCTCGGCACATTCCTGTCTAGAATACCAAGTTCCATTCGTATGACGATGATAGAAAATGTACCACTCTCCTGCTATCTCAACTATACTTCCGTGATTGTTAGCGCCATACATGCCTGGAACATCAGCCTTCTTGTAGCTATTGATTCCAAGATCCGCATTACTTATGATTACACCACCATATGTAAATGGTCCCTTAGGCGAATCTGACATTGCATAACACAGTTCATGCATCCAAACTGAGGAATAGATGAAGTAATACTTATCTCCTCTTTTTCTTATAGAAGAGGCCTCGAAAAACTCATGTCCTTCAAAGCTTCCCTTATCTTTATTCATAATTCCAGGAGCAACAAGTACAGGCTCCTCTTCGATAGTAAGCATATCAGGGCCAAGCACAGATAGAAGTGAACCACTTCTTGAATTATCTCCACGAGGAGCAAATCCAAGATAAAGATAAGTCTTATCTCCCTCTGTGATTACACCAGGGTCAAATGAAGGCTCATCCCCTTCTCTATCTCCTAGACGCGTTCCGTCCTTATAATGAACATATCCGTAAAACTCATACTTTCCTGCTGGAGTATCACATACAGCAACAGAAGTAACTCCTACCTTATCTAGAACATAGTACAGATAATAACGACCATCTGGTCCTACAGTAACATCAGGTGCATAGAGACACATTGATCCATCTGAATTCAGAGGATCTGCTGTCTTAGGATAGATAACTCCTTCATATCTCCAATTACCAAGATCATCTACAGGAGCTGAGTAGCATACATAATCTCCTAAGCAGAAAACATGACCATCATATAAGTCATGAGATCCGTAGATATATACTCTATCTCCAAATACATAAGGTTCTCCATCTGGCACATATTCCCAAGATGGAAGATATGGATTCACTGCTTCTTTCATAATTAAATTCCTTTCGAATATAAATACTTTTAAACTTCTTTCTCTTGATTTTTTTGATGCAAAAAAAACAGACAAGAAAGCTATGTAAGAAAACAGGCGTATCTAAAATCAGATACGCCCGTCAAAAAATATTTTTAAGGAGGATTTGGATATAAATATCCAAAATCATTTCTTTTCAAGAATATATTCAAGCATCTTCAATGCTTTGCCATACTCATCGGGATTCCCTGTAATGACAAAATACACCTTGCCCCCTGAATTGACATAGTTTTTTGTAAAGGCTGTATCAGTTATTTCGATAGCCGCCGCTATTTCAGTACCGTTATCCCCCGATTTTCTATAAACTATTTTGTCAGACAGTTTCTGGGAAAGATCACTCTCCAGAACCTCATCCAGGTTTGCAACTACTTCGAGCTGTGTTGCAAATGCAAGTCCCTTTTCATCAGTAATAAGGTAGTTGTAAGTATTTGTAGCCAGCTCAGCCTGAAAAATTGTATATGATTGCGGATCATCATCATCTATAAAAATGTCCGGCGCAAGATTTACTTTTTTCGTGAGCTTACTCGCATTCAGATATGTCATATATTCATCACTCAGGAATAAACTTCCTTCCTCTGAAAGCTTTGTATTTACAACTCCACCAGTTACTACATTACCTCTAAAACCAAGGCCTACATCAATCAGAAGCCATATCAGAAGTATAAGAACGATTACTGCAAAGATTACCATTTTTAAATAGTACTCCTTGAAATAATCTATCTTCTCTTCCTTTGACATCTCGCCAAGCTTCTGTTTTTCTTCTTCAACATATTCTTTAAATGTCAAACCATGTATCATGCTGTAATATTCCTACTGTTCTTCAACTGTTCTTTTTAGATTATATTCTGTTTTTCGAATAACTCTGTTCAAGTAATATATTTTGATTATTATTGATTATTATTCTGAATCTTTATCAGAATCTTTTTCTGATTCTTCTGATTCTTTTTCTGATTCTTCTTCTAAATCAGCAGAATCTTTTTCTAAATCTTTTTCAGGTTCTTCAGATTCTTCTTCAGCGTCAACAGCATCTGCTTCAGCTTCAGAATCATTTTCTTCTGTATCTGTTTCAGCTATTTCTGTATCTGCTTTCTCTGTAGCAGCCATATCTTCCTCATAGCCCTCCCCAAGAACATAGTCTGGATCCTCTTCAACAGGTTCCTTAGGGCCAAATGTCTTTTCTTCCAGCTTATCAAAGCACTTTACAAAAAATTTGGAATTATAGTACAGCGCCATAGTTGCTATAAACAGCCAGATAAGCCACGCCCATTTGTAATACCAAATACTAATAACAAATGGGATAATCGCCAGAAAGACTCCAAGTGCAACCCTTGGGAGATGAACTACTCCGAATACCAGCGCATTTCTAAACGCGTCAAATGTTCTCATCTGAAATCTGGCAATCATCGGAAATATACAGAATGTAATTACCATAAACATCAAAGAAAAGATTGCAAGCATTCCTGTGAAAATGGTAATCATACCGCTGGCATTTGACTTAATGATCAGATACCAGTCAACTGCAAAAAAAGCATATACAAATAATAGAATTATTGTAGCTTTAAAATCTTCAACAAAATTATCTTTAAATGCCTTAAAGAAAGTCTTCGTAATACCTGGCGCTTCGCCACGCTCAAGTTTCATAGAAACATAATATTTTGCGGTTATGGCTGCGCCAAAAGTGAAAATAGGAATAGAGCAGATAATACATAGAATATTCAGCCACGCTAAATCTACAATTCTTCCAATGCCCAGCATTAAATCGCTGTCATATCTGAAAACTCCCATTTAAACACTTCCTTATTGAAATATGATTGAAAATATGATTGAAATATGATTGAAAATATAATTAAAAATATAATTAAAAATATGATTGAAAATTATTATCGAAAATTATTATCGATTTTTTTTAATTAAATAATCGAACTAGTCTTATTCAATATGTATTTTATATAAAAGTTTTTCAAACTTAGTATTCAAATTTAGTATTCGTTTGTTTTACCAAACCTTATAATTTCCACTGAGAATCATGTAAGAGAAGAAATATAGGCAATTATCATAATATCTTCTATCTCCAAGTCTTAATGGAGTTTCAAGAAATCTCTTTACCCATTTTTCTGTATTCTCGTTATCTACCAAAACTCCGGTAGTAGCATTTGTAGCTATAATCGCTATTGGATGAAGTGCATTCTCACTCAACTTAGTTCCATCCACTTCATAGATGTGATCCCAGTCGTCTTTATTCTCTGGTCTTTCAAAGAAAGCAATATATTTCTCAGCTTCCTTTTCAGCCCACTCAGTTTTACCTGCCCATACGCTATCAATCGCAATATTTAAAATCGTTCTATAAGCATCACTATAGAACCAGTCATGACGACCTCCATATGTCTTAAAATCACTAGCATGAGGTGTTCCGTCATAATCAGCATATTCAGCAGAAAATCCCGTTTCCGGATGACAAGCTTTCTTCCAGTATTCTCTAGAAGCAACCGCTGCTCTCTTACAAAACTCGGCATCAGCCTCGTCAGCAACCTGAGCATATAATTCATAAAAATGAGGCAGATGGTATGAAGGATCTGACCAATCCTCTTCAGCAACAAATCTGATATAAGTAGTGTCCCTGTCAAACATAGCTCTGCCAGGAGTACCATCATAGCCTTTATTGATCATTGTATGTAATAAGGACTTGGCTTCAGCATGATAATTGAATATCCCTTCGCCATTTCCCCATCTATTACCAGCAAAAATAAGCGCCATGACGAAAAACTCTTCTCCATCAGGTGCGGCGCCATAAGAATTCTTCTTGCCGTTTGTTTGGCAAGACCATGCAAAGTAACCAGCATTCGGTCCCTCTGTCATGAACATATAAGTTTTTGCCCATTTCCATAGGCGATCAAATTCTTCTTTACGGTCCATCTGCACGCACATCATCATGCCATAAGACATGCCCTCTGTGCGTGCATCATGATTTCCCGTATCTTCCATGTATCCCAGGTCATCACCTACAGGAGTATAGAATCTCTCCTCTTCAGATCCATAAAAGATTGTATTAAAGATTTCTATACATCTTGCAGATGCTTCCTGATCGGATACACCGAATTTAGATAAATAATTCATAAAATATTACTCTTAATCAATTATTTGTTAAAAGATTACTCTTTAACACCACCGATTGTAAGACCTGCTACGAAATATCTCTGCAGGAAAGGATACAGACAAACGATAGGTGCCATTGTTACGATTGTAGCAGCTGAACGAACAGATATAGGCTGAAGGTTTGCACCCTCACCTGAGTTAGGATCTGTCTTACTTGACTGACTTGATACAGATGAAAGCAGTTTCATCAGCTCGTACTGAAGTGTTGTGTACTGTGCTGTAAGTCTGTTATAAAGCATTGTATCAAACCATGAATTCCACTGTCCTACAGCGATGAAAAGAGCGATTGTAGCATACATAGGCTTGCAAAGTGGTGTAATAATCTTTAAGAAGATTGTTGAATAACTTGCTCCATCCATCTGAGCTGCTTCTTCAAGAGAATCTGGAATACCTTCCATAAATGTTCTCATAACCAGCATGTTGAAGGCTGAGATAAGTCCTGGGATAACATACACCCAGAAAGTACTTGTAAGGTGAAGTGTCTTGTACAGAAGAAGTACAGGAATCATACCACCGTTTACATACATTGTTACTACCCAGAAAGCTGTAAGCTGCTTCTTAAGAAGGAATCTCTTTCTACTAACAATGAATGCAAGGATAGCATTTGCTGCTAATCCAAGAACAGTACCAACAACTGTTCTAGCAACAGAGATGAAAAGACCTGTTGTAAGGTTCTTCATCGCAAATACAGATGCATAGTTTGCAGTAGAAAACTTTCTAGGAATAATGTGAATTCCACCTCTTACAGCATCGACACCATCATTGAATGAAAGTGCCAATGTATTAAGAATAGGATAAACTGTTATTACTACAAAGAGTGCCATGAAGATAATGTTACATACTGTGAAAATACGATCAGCAGTTGAAACCTTATACTTTGTTGGCTTTGGAACAGGCATATAATCATTTCTGCCCATGCCTGAAGGCGCCTTTTTTAAACCTTTACCGGTAGAACCCTGTCCTAACTCGGTTTTTTTCTTGAGATCAGCCATCTTTATAAACCTCCTTAGAACAATTTGTCTTCGCCAGTCTTACGAGCAACATAGTTCGCTATCAAGATAAGTGCGATAGAAACTAAGCTTCGGAAAATACCAGCAGCGGTACCGAGGGAATAGTCGTTCTGACTGATACCCCATGTCAATGTGTAAATATCTATTGTTTCTGCAACACGCTTTACAAGACCATTACCGAGGATGTACTGTACCTCGAAACCAGCATTAAGAACCCAACCGATATTCATCAGAAGAAGTATCATAATTGTAGGTCTAAGTGAAGGCAATGTGATATGTCGAATTTGTCCCCATCTTCCAGCACCGTCGATCTTAGCTGCCTCATAAAGGTTAGGATCAATAGATGTAATAGCTGCAAGATAGATAATTGCATTCCAACCTGTCTCTTTCCAAACATTTGCAAATGCAACAATGCCCCAGAAATACTTTGGCTCAGCAAAGAAGTTAATTGTACCTATACCAAGATTTCCAAGAAGTTCGTTAACGATACCTGATGCAGAAAGAGCATCATGAAGAATACCAGTAACGATGATCCATGAAAGGAAATGTGGAAGATAAGAAATAGTCTGTACTACTCTCTTTCCACCCTTTGATTTTAACTCATTTAAGAGAATGGCAAAAAGGATAGCCATTACAAACGAACATGTAATATTCAAGATTCCCATTGCAAGAGTATTTCTAATATCTCTTAAAAATGTAACATCTGAGAACAGGAACTTAAACTTATCAAGTCCAATCCACTTTGAGTGGAAAATTCCTGTCTTTGGCTTATAATTTTGAAAAGCCATCGTCCATCCGGCAAGCGGAATATAATTGAACAACAAACCATAAAGGAAGAAAAATACTGACCAAACTAAAAGAGGCCACTGTCTCTTCACTTCCTTCTTAGAGAACTTAACTTTTGATGGCTTTATTTTTCTGATTTTATTCTTTCCCATAACTATACACTCCCAGCTTTAAAAGGATAGCAGCCATATTTCTATGGCTGCATCCCCATTAAAGATTTTTATTAATCTTACTGTCCAGCTCTTCTCTCAAGCTCTTCCTGCATCTCATCAAGGAAGTCCTGAGGATTGCAATCATTGTATGCTGACATATAGTCGTTCCATGTTGATTCAAAGTCTGAAGCCATAACTACCTTAGGCAGCCACTCATGCTTTGTCTCACCCATCTTAACCCATGCAACACCACCAGGTGTATCTGTTGTCATGTTGTTTGAGTATGAATACATTGGGAACCATGGACCATTTTCTTCCTTAACAGAACCGATAAGCTCTGGATATGTAGTTACGCCGTATGCATTGAATACATCGATAACTGGCTGAGCAAGTGTATCGAAGAACTCTGATGTCTGCTCTTCTGGCTTGTTAGCGTTCTTACCATCTTCTGATGTACCATGATACTGTGGCATGTAGCTGTACTGGCAGACATGTGAAGCCTTGTACTCTTCATTTGCCCAGTTAGCTCTCTGCTCTTCTGTACGATAGAAAAGTCCATCTTCGTCTACATTGTAGTCAACTCCTTCAACACCCCAGAATCTAAGATCTCTGATCTCCTGTGAACAAAGATCATCGAGGAACTGGAATGCAGCTTCGATATCGTCACAACCTGTTGTGATAGCAACACCTGATGACATATTAAGTGTGTCATCATATGTATGCCATCT
>CAMNGU010000098.1 GCA_946538525.1 uncultured Lachnospiraceae bacterium | reverse complement strand
TGTTATGATTACATCACTTATCGGTGGTCTTCAGATGTTCGATGTACCTCAGATTCTTACAAATGGTGAAGGTTCACCTGTTAGAACTACAATGACTCTTATTATGTACCTTAATAAGCATCTGTATAGTAAGAACTATGGTATGGGTGGTGCCCTTTCGGTAATGCTGTTTATTATTACTGGTATCTTGAGTCTTATCGTATTCAAGTTTAACCAGAAAGTAGATAAGTAAAGGAGGGACTATCATGGAAGAAAGTAAAACAACTGGTGTTGCGGTCCGTACCAGAAGAGTGATCGCGTATGTAGTCCTTATATTAGTTACTTTAATGTGTCTGTTCTGGTTCTATGTACTCTTTATCAATGCTACTAGATCAAATTCAGCATTGAAGAGAGGTTTCACACTTATTCCAGGTACAGCATTAGGAAAGAATTTATTTAATCTTTTCCATAACAGTAACCTTCCAATTATTAGAGGACTTTTAAACAGTCTTATTATTTCTCTTTGTACAGCAGGACTTAGTACATACTTCTCAACAATGACTGCATTTGCTATTCATGCATATGAGTTTAAGCTTAAGAAGTTTATGTTTACATTTATTCTTGCAATCATGATGATTCCTACACAGGTAACTGCACTTGGATTCATCAACATGCTGAGAAAGATAAAGCTTATGGATTCATTTATTCCACTTATTGTTCCAGCTATTGCTGCTCCAGCAGTATTCTTCTACATGAAGCAGTACATGGAAGCAAATATTCCTTTGGAACTTATGGAATCGGCGCGTATAGATGGTGCAGGAGAGTTCCGAATCTTTAACAGGATTGCTTTCCCACTTATGAAACCAGCTATCGCTGTACAGGCAATCTTCTCATTTGTAACAAGCTGGAATAACTACTTTACTCCTGCACTTGTACTTAAGTCAGATAGTAAGAAAACACTGCCAATCCTTATTGCAACACTTCGTTCAGCAGACTTCTTGAAGTTTGATATGGGTCAGGTTTATATGTTTATCGCATTGGCAATCCTGCCTGTTATCGTAGTATATATCTTCATGGCTAAGAATATCGTTGCTGGTATGACAGTTGGAGCCGTTAAGGGTTAAGTTTTAAACTTATGGCGTATTAAAAAAGTATTTTGGGGATCTTTCGTAGTAAAGCGGAAGATCCCTTTTTTCTTGGACGGATATGCATTTGATAATAGGTTGATAAATTGCAAAATTACATTTAATAAAGTATAATAGGCATATTATGAATAAAGACGAGAATAATACTAAAACTAAAGAGAAAAATTTGACAGATAAGGCAAATTCTGTGGCAAAATTGGAAAATGTCAATGAGTCCGAGACAACTGCTGAAAAGCTTAAAAAAGAGTCGGAGCGAAAAGAACCAATAAAGGGTTCTAAAAGATTTTTCAATATTATTGATAAGCTGGGGGATCTGTTCTTTCTAAATATTTATTTTGTTTTTACCTGTATCCCTTTAGTGACTATAGGTGCTTCGTTTACAGCACTTTATACGGTTACCAATAAGATGGTAAATGATGATGAAGGTCCGGTAAGGGATGAATATTTTAGGGCGTTTAAGAATAATTTTAAGCAGAGCACTGTTATCTGGCTGATAGATATGGTAATGCTTGTACTTGTTTATCTGCAGTATGTGTATGTAGTGACAAGCAATTCAGAAGCGGCAAGAATATTATTTATCGTACTGGGTTTTGAATTTATCTTCCTTGTTTTTGCGCTTCCATTACAGTTTCCTCTTGCGGCAAGATATGAGAATACAGCTTTTAATATAATGAAAAATGCTCTTGTTTTCAGTTTGGCTTATCTGGGGACATGGTTCAGAGTATTCTTTACCTGGGGATTTCTGTTTGTGCTTTATTTCCTGAATACTAGAATATTCATTTATACCTGGTATCTGTGGATATTGATTCTCGCAGCGCTTTTTGCATATGTTTGCTCTATGATATTTATAAAGTTCTATGAGAAATTGGAAAAACCAAGAGAATAAAATAAAAATTTTAATAAATAATTAAATAAAAAAAAGGAAAAGACCGCTTTATATGTAATAATATAGTTGGGCGGTCTTTTCATTTGGCCCGATATATGGATAAATGTGTGGATTTTTGTATTTGAGGGTTTGGTTGTAATTATGCTTTTAAGAGAACTTTATGAACATGAAGAGCATGAAAGATTGTGCAAATATGCTTCATTTAGTGATGAGTCAAAAGGTAGGGATATTCCTGAAGAAGAGAGCGATATGCGAACCGTGTATCAAAGAGACAGGGATCGGATACTTCATAGCAAATCATTTAGACGATTAAAACATAAAACACAAGTGTTTCTTGCTCCGTACGGAGATCATTATAGAACCAGGTTAACTCATACTCTTGAGGTTTCTCAAATTGCCAGATCAATAGCAAAGGCTCTTCGTTGCAACGAAGAACTGACGGAAGCTATAGCTCTTGCGCATGATATTGGTCATACACCATTTGGTCATGTGGGTGAGCGAGCTCTTAGTGCGGTTTGTGGAAAAACATTTAGACATAATGAAAATGGTGTACGAGTTGTAACTTGTATTGAAAATGATGGAAAAGGGCTGAATTTGACATTTGAAGTTAGGGACGGAATACTCAATCATAAGACAGATTTAAAACCTGCTACTTTAGAGGGAGATATTGTTCGAATCTCAGATAAAATTGCATATATCAGCCATGATATAGATGATGGTATAAGGGCAGATGTCCTTATGGAAGAGGGGCTTCCAAAGGAATGTACGGATGTTTTGGGACATAGTACTAGAGACCGTATTGATAGGATGATCCATAATGTGGTAGAAAACTCATTGGATAAACCTAAAGTTATGATGTCTGAGGACTTCTGGAATGCACTTATGACCCTTCGTAAGTATATGTTTGATAATCTATATACTAATCCGGTCGTTAAGGGCGAAGAATCAAAGGCAGAGGAGATTATATGTCTGCTTTATAAGTATTTCATGGATAATCCGGAAGAACTTCCAGTTGAATTTAAAGAGAAGATTGAGAATCAACCGGAAGGAGGAGATTCTTTATCGGATGTTGTATGTGATTATATAGCGGGGATGACGGACAACTATGCTGTTGAAGTATTTCAGGGCATATATATCCCGAAGAGCTGGATAAATCTGTAAACACAAGTATAGAGATTTCTAATTAACAGAACTCTATACTTGCCTGTTTTCCTGAATAGCACAGCACCAAAAGCCTCGGAATAGGTTACTATTCCTGCATTTTTGGTACTGCACTCTCAGAAAAACATTCTGCGTTTATAGTCCAGTTAATTTAGAAACACTATACTAGAAAGAAGATGATTAGATGTATTACGACAAACAATTAATAGATGAGGTTGTATCTAGAAATGATATCGTGGATGTAATCTCAAGCTATGTTGGATTAAAACGAGCTGGCTCTTCGTACAAATGCTGTTGTCCATTTCATTCTGAGAAAACTCCGTCTTTTTCAGTAAGTCGAGAGAGGCAGAGATATCACTGCTTTGGATGTGGAGCAGGAGGAAATGCTCTTACATTCGTTATGAAATATGACAATATGTCCTATGTTGAGGCGATTCAATATCTGGCTCAAAGAGTTGGGATGGAACTGCCGGAGAGGGAGTTATCGTCTGAGGAAAAAAGACAGATTTCTCGTAGAGAAAAACTTTTCGAGATAAATCTTGAAGCAACAAATTATTTCCATTATGTTTTGTTGCATACTGAAAATGGGAAAAAAGGCTATGAGTATTATAAGAAAAGAGGCTACTCGGACGAAACCATAAAGAAGTTCGGACTTGGATTTGCCAATATTTATAGAGATGACCTATATAAATATTTAAAAGGTAAAGGCTATTCGGATGAAATTATGAGGGATGCAGGACTTGTAAAGTTCGATGAGCAATATGGTCCTTCAGATCAGTTCTGGAACAGGGTTATGGTCCCTATAGCTAATATAAATAATAGAGTGATAGCATTTGGTGGAAGAGTTTTAGGAGATGGAAAGCCTAAATATCTTAACACCAGAGAGACAGATATATTCAATAAAAGCCGAAATCTATTTGCCATGAATCTGGCGAAGAATAGCCGGAGGAAGGGATTTATCCTTTGTGAAGGCTATATGGATGTAATCGCCATGCATCAGGCTGGATTTGATAACGCTACGGCATCGCTGGGAACAGCATTTACTGAAGGTCAGGCCAGCATTTTAAAGAAGTATAAATCGGAGATTTATCTTGCTTATGACAGCGATGATGCTGGAACCAGAGCGGCGATGAAGGCAATCAGTATACTCAGGAAGTTAGATATGGCTCAGAAGGTTATAGACCTAAGGCCGTATAAGGATCCGGATGAATTTATTAAGAATGAAGGTGCTGAGGCATTTGAAAAACGAATTCAAAATGCTATAAATGGTAGACTTTTCGAGATAAATCACATTTCCGCAAATTATAATATGGATGATCCGGAAGAAAAAACGAAGTTCATGAAGGCAGCAGGGCGTCTGCTGGCAGGAATTGAGGACAAAACGGAGCGGGCAAATTATATCGAAAGTGTCGCTTCAAAGTATTTTCTGGATAAGGATGTGCTGAAATCTATTGTTTCGGATATTGGACTCGCGGGACTTGGAGAAAGCAGCCTTCTGGTTGAAGATGATGTATCTGAAACAGAGACACAGAATAATTATAATAGAGTTGTTCAGGGGAATAGAAATGCTACTAAAGAAAATCCGGCAGAGGAAAATGAAAAATATCTCCTGACACTCATGGTAAATAATCAGGAGTTATTTGGAAAATTATCAAAATACATTTCGAGAGAAGATTTCACAGAAGAAGGAATAAAAGATGTGGCTGACATTCTTTTCGATGAATATGAAAAGAATGGAAAAGTCGAACTATCCCTGGTATTAAATGATTTTGAGGATGTGGAATCTCAGGAAAGAGTAAATAGTATTTTCTCAAAGGAATTGGACTTTGATACTTCGCCGTCTGTGATGGAAAAAGTTCTCACAGATATAATAATAAAGATAAAAATTAATAATATTGATAAGAAGCTGACAGGAGAAGCTGGAGCGGGTGGTGGAGTAAATAGAATCCAATTGGCAAAGGAGAAGGAGGCTGTAAAAAAGCTTAAAGTAAAACTATAATATTTTACTAAAAAATAATTACTAAATAATTACTAAATAAATTCTCTAAAAATAAATTTTCTAAAAATATATTCTCTAAAAATAAATTCTCTAAAAATAAATTTTCTAATAGGAAGGAAAGAATTATGGCTACAAAAAAGAAGACAGAAGAAAACACTGAAGTTAAAGAGACAAAGGCAACTAAGACTACAAAGACTACAAAAGCTGCAAAGGCTACTAAGGCAGGAGCTGAAAAAGAAGAAAAAGAGACAACAAAAAAAGAGACAGCAAAAAAAGAAACAGCAAAAAAAGAATCTACAAGTAAAAAGACAAGCAAAAAAGCGTCGGAAAAAACTGTAGAGGCTACTGAAAAAGCGTTAGAAAATCAGGAGAATCAAGCTGCAACTGCAGAAAATACAGATGCTGCAGTTACAGAGGGAGATGCAGAAGAGGCAGCTCGTTTACTGGCTGAAACAGAAAAGGTATTTAATGCAAAGATGAATGAGCTCCTTAAGAGAGCAAAAGAAAATAACAATGAAATATATACTGATGACCTGATTGGTTATATGAAGGATAGAAATAATCTTCTTACTGAAGAGTATTTTGAAAAGGCTCTTAATTTCTTTGAGAAGAATGGTGTCATGGTTCTTTCCATTGAAAATGATCAGGATGTTGATGAAAAAGAGATTATGAAGCTTTCATCTACAGAAGATACAGATATAGAAAATGAAGATTTATCTATGATTGAGGGTGAGAGCGCTAATCCTGAAGATCCTGTAAGAATGTATCTTAAAGAAATCGGTAAGGTTGCTCTTCTTACAGCAGAAGAAGAGACAGAACTTGCGAAGAGAATGGAGCAGGGAGATGAAGAGGCAAAGAAGAAGCTTGCTGAGGCAAACCTTCGTCTTGTTGTAAGCATTGCCAAGAGATATGTAGGAAGAGGAATGTTATTCCTGGATCTTATTCAGGAAGGAAATATGGGACTTATTAAGGCTGTAGAGAAGTTTGATTACAGCAAGGGATATAAGTTCTCCACATATGCTACATGGTGGATTAGACAGGCAATTACAAGAGCTATTGCTGATCAGGCTAGAACAATCAGAATTCCTGTACATATGGTAGAGACAATTAATAAGCTGACAAGAGTATCAAGACAGCTTCTTCAGGAACTAGGACGCGAGCCAAGCCCAGAAGAGATTGCAGAGGAGATGGGAATCTCAGTAGATAGAGTAAGAGAGATTCAGAAGATTTCTCAGGAGCCTGTTTCTCTTGAAACTCCAATTGGTGAAGAGGAAGACAGCCACTTAGGTGATTTCCTTCCAGATGAGGATATTCCTGCACCAGCAGATGCTGCTTCAGCTACCATTTTACATGAGCAGCTTGGAGAGGTTCTGAATACACTTACTGAAAGAGAACAGAAGGTTCTTAGATTGAGATTTGGTCTTGATGATGGAAGAGCTAGAACTCTTGAAGAAGTAGGTAAGGAATTTAATGTTACTCGTGAGAGAATTCGTCAGATTGAAGCTAAGGCTCTTAGAAAACTTAGACATCCAAGCCGTTCAAAGAAGCTTAAGGAATTCCTTGAGTAATATCTAGATAATAAGAAAAAAGAGATCTAATAAAGAAATCTAAAAAAAATTATCTAAAAAAAATTATCTAAAAAAATTTATCTAAAAAAATATCTAAATATTAGAAGAACAAAAGTATAAAATGATAGATAGAAATGACATTGTAAATACAAATAAAAAGCAATTAATCAAACTATCTGATCGAATGAAATGTATAGCCGATATTGTCACTCCAGGAAAAAGAGTGGCTGATATCGGCTGTGATCATGCATTGGTGTCGATTTATCTGGCCCAAAGTGGACTGGCGAAAAAGGTTATTGCTATGGATGTAGCTAAGGGACCCCTTTCAAGTGCAGTTGCAAATATAGAGAAGTACGGACTGACAGATAAGATAGAAACAAGACTATCCGATGGAATGACGGCACTTAGAGCTGGAGAAACAGATGCGGCAGTAATTGCTGGAATGGGCGGACTACTAATAGTCGATATTCTAAGAAAAGGATTATCTCCGGAGTATTCGGTCATAACAGATCAGTATGAACTGGACCTTTCACCGCAGTCGGAAATACCAGAGGTGAGAAGGTTCCTGCGAGAGAATTCATTTTGCATAGTTGATGAACAAATGATGCAAGAAGATGGTAAGTATTATAACATCATCAAAGCTGTATTTCGGTCATCTGAAAGTGCAACAGAATATAATGGATTTGACACTAAAAAAAGTGTTTCTGATAAGCAGATTGAGCAGAAAATCAAGATAGCAGATACATATGGGGAAAAGCTTATTCAAAAGAAGTCTCCTGTGCTGAAAAAATTTCTGGAGGAAAGAATTGAAAAGCTAAATGGCATCTACTGCAGACTGTCTAAGCAGACCGGAGAAAATGTTATAGATAGGATGTCGGAGATTAATGCAGAAGTAGATGAAATCTCAAGGGTTTTGGATGAGATGAAGGGGTAAAAGATATGACAATATTAGAACTATATAATGAGAAGTATAAGAATACTGATAAGAATAGCGAGAAAGAACATTCAATTGTTGCAGCTGTAGTCAATAAGACTCTCAAGGAGTTGACAGCTGAGGTTCACCCTGATGATGAAGTGGAATTTATTGGGATTGATACACCTATTGGAAGTGATCTTTATAAGAGAAGTATCGTACTTCTTATGCTTAAGGCTGCCAGAGATGTATTAGGTAAGATGGAAGGGGATTACAGAATTGAAGTAATGTATTCTCTTGGGAGCGGATTCTTCTGCCGTCTTGTGGATACAACTGTAAAGGTAACAGATGAGCTTTTAGATCAGATCAAGACTAGAATGGATGAGCTGGTAGCAGAGGATCTTCCGATAGAGAAGATGGTATGTTCAACCAGAGATATGAGAGAAGAGTTTAAGGAGAGAGACTTACCTGCAAAGGCGGATCTTCTTAGATTTAGACAATCTTCTAGGATAAATATTTATTCACTTGGTGGATATAAGGATTATTACTATGGATACATGGTTCCTTCTACAGGATATCTGACAAAGTATGATCTTGTTACATTTGATGATGGTTTTGTTTTGGTGATTCCAGAAAAAACAACAAGGGAATTGCCTGTAGAATATAAACCACCAAAGAAACTATATTCAGTTCTTAGAAATACTGAGGACTGGGGACATAAGCTGGATGTGGGATATGTTGGTGATCTAAATAAAGCAATTGTAAATGGTGGCGTGAACAATATGATTCTTGTTCAGGAGTCATTGATGGAAAAGCAGATTGCTGATATAGCTAAGGAGATAATAGAAGGAGAGAAGAAACTGGTACTTATAGCCGGACCTTCATCTTCAGGAAAGACCACATTTTCAAATAGACTTAGTATTCAGCTTATGGCATATGGAGTTCATCCACATCCAATTGCAATGGATAATTTCTTTAAGGAAAGAACTGAAACTCCAGTGGATGAAAATGGAGATTTTGACTTTGAATGTTTGGAAGCTCTAGACCTGAAGCTTCTTGATGATACAATGAGCAGACTCTTAGCTGGTGAAGAGGTTCAGATGCCTACTTTCGATTTTACCATTGGAAAGAAAGTATTTGATGGAACAACCATAAAGCTGGGAGAAAATGATGTTATCGTAATGGAAGGAATTCATGCTTTGAATCCAGAATCTACTAAAACCCTTCCAAAGGATAGCTGCTACAAAATATATATTAGTGCATTAACACAGCTTAATCTTGACGAGCATAACAGGATTTCGACAACTGATACAAGACTACTTAGAAGAATAGTTCGTGATGCAAGAACCAGGGGGCACTCAGCAACAAGAACTATACAGATGTGGCCTTCAGTAAGAAGAGGAGAGGAAAAATATATCTTCCCATTCCAGGAAGAGGCTGATGCAATGTTCAACTCAGCACTTATTTATGAGCTTCCTGCAATTAAAGTGTTTGCAGAACCACTCCTATATGGAGTTCCTGAAGACAGTCAGGAGTATTATGAGGCGAAAAGATTATTAAAGTTCCTGGGATATTTCCTTGGAATAGATGTGCAAAATGTACCACAGAATTCTTTGATGAGAGAGTTTATCGGTGGTGGATGTTTCAAAGTTTGATAAATGACTAGAAAAATTTGAAAAAATCAGAAAAACTAGAAGAATTTGAAAACTTGAAATAATAATTAAATTATTAAAACAAAATAATTAAAAAAAATAAAAAATCAAAATAAAAAAACGAGCAGGACTGTAAGCCGGGTTCTGTCTGGGATAATCATCTATCTAGGCCTTGTGTTACCACAAGGCTCAAGCAACCTACCTGAAGCTCAGCGGGCAGCGTCAACGCTTCTGCTTGGTCTTGCATCGGATGGGGTTTACAATGCCCTGTCTG
>CAMNGU010000097.1 GCA_946538525.1 uncultured Lachnospiraceae bacterium | reverse complement strand
GCTAATAACGGGAATCGAACCCGTGACCTCAACATTACCGATGTTGCGCTCTACCTACTGAGCTATATTAGCAAGATATCACAGTCACTTATAATACTTGAATTATTAAATAGTGTCAAGTTATTCTATTTTTTTAACTTTGTTTTTATCCTGGTAAGTGCATTATCTACAGATTTGTCGCCCTTACCCAGAGTGGCAGCTATCTCTTTTCTGGAATATCCCTCAAGATAAAGATAGATTACCTTCTTCTCAAGATCACTAAGCTTCTCATCAATATCTTTATAGAGTTCTCTAATATCTTCATCGATGAGAACAATACTTTCCGGATCATTTGCACCGTTGTCACTAACAACATTTTCATTTTCCAGTCTCTCATTTTCAGCATTATAAAACTCAAGATGCTCATAATTTTTAAGCGGAAGATGTTTCTTTCTATTAATATATGTCAAAGTATTCTTAAGTTTATTCTTGATACAAATGTAAGCGAATGTGCTAAAGTTTGCATCAGAATCAAGATCAAAATCTCTTATAGCATTAAAGAGACCAATCATTCCTTCCTGAACAAAATCTTCTATATCTATGCTATTCTGACTCCAAAGGTGAAGTTCTCTTGTCAAATGAAGAACCATCGGACGATACTGTTCCAATAGAAATTCTTCCGCCGACCTGTCTCCCAATCTGGAAAGCTTTAAAACATCATTTTCAGACAGCATTTCATATTTAGTCATCGATAAAACCTCAAAAATATTAATTCATATAATATGCGTTACATCTTACTCTTAGCAGAATATCTCTGTCTTACAATCTCGTAAGCAAGTATTCCAGTAGCAACCGAAGCATTCAGGGATTCAATATCTCCCATCATTGGAATTGAAACAATATAATCGCACTTTTCTTTCACTAATCTAGATACTCCAGAGCCTTCATTTCCGATAACCAGACCAATCGCTCCTGTGAGATTACATTTATACATGACCTCACCACCCATGTCCGCACAGGCAAACCAAAGTCCACGATTCTTAAGCTCATCAATAGTCTTTGCAATATTTGTAACCTTAACAACCGGAGTAAAATTTATAGCTCCAGCTGAAGCCCTAACAACCGTAGCTGTTAAACCTGTAGCTCTATGTTTAGGTATGATGATACCGTGAGCCCCACAAATATTTGCAGTTCTAATGATTGCCCCCAGGTTATGAGGATCTTCAATCTCATCAAGTATAATAATAAACGGAGGCTCTTTTTTCTTCTTAGCAAGCTCAAAGATATCCTCTATCTGTGAATAATTATACGCAGTAGTCTGAGCAATAATTCCCTGATGATGTCCAGTTTCAGACATACTATCAAGTCTTTGTTTCTTCACAAATGAAATAGATGCTCCGGTACCCTTAAGTTTACTTATGATATTGGATATTGTATTGTCACGAAGCCCATCCTGAATAAAAACCTTATCAATTGTCCTTCCAGCACGCATAGCTTCAAGAATCGCATTTCGTCCTTCCAGTCGGTTATTAGATAGTTCTTTATCTAAATTTTCTTTATCAGAATCAAAAGAACCACTCTTATCCTGTGCATCAGAAGAAACATCTGCACCCTTCATAACACCAGAAACCTTTTTCTTTGAATCTGTATGAAGCTCTGTCATATCATTTCCAAAAATTTCGTACGCCATTTCTTTCTCTCTTTTAATTAAAATCAACCAACAAATGCTATTGACTCATTTACAATTTCACTTAATCTATCCATATTACCAGAAAGATATAAATACCCTAGCACCGCTTCGAAGCCAGTGGCTTTAAGATAATTCTCAAGGCTTGCATTCTTCGCTTTAGTATGCGGTGATGAATTGCGGCCTCTTTTATATACTGCCAGTTCATCTTCGTTAAGTTTATCCATTATACTATCTATAAATGCAGATTGAGCATTGGCTGATACAATGGATGTAACTTTCTTATGATATTTTTCCGGCTGCATATTAGATATTAAAACAAAATGTTTCTTCACCATAAGGTCATAGATACTATCACCTATATAAGCTAAAGCTAAAGGCGAATACCTTGAAGAAACCTCATGGGCAGTCATTGATCCTGGAACCACCTGAGAATCGCTCATCTTATTTACGCTTTCTTCCACTTAGTACCCTCTCTAGTATCCTCTATAATAATTCCCATATCGAGAAGCTGAGCTCTTATCTCATCAGCTCTCGCAAAATTCTTTTCTTTCTTTGCTGCTTTTCTTTCATCTATAAGTGCTTCAATCTTAGCTACTTCAGATTCATCTATATCAGCTGCTTTTCTCTCAAGACTAATACCAAGTACCTTATTACAGAGCTCATCAAGAATCATATAAAGGCAATCAGCAAAATTAGATGAAGACTTCTCACTAGTATTTGCATTTGTAAATCTTACAAGATCAAATATAACAGATATAGCATCTGCTGTATTAAGATCATCATCCATAGCAGCATCAAACTTCTCAATAAACTTAGGCATCTCCTCCTCAAGGATCTGCTGTTCCTCATCCATGATGAATCGTCCATTATTCTTATCAGCAATATTTCTAAGCTTTTCAGCTCCATTTAAAATTCTTTCAAGCCCCTTATATGCATTCTCAACAAGATCAGGAGCAAAATTAAGTGGAGTTCTATACTGAGCTGAAAGCATAAAAAATCTAACAACTTGAGGATCATACTGCTGGCATATATCACGAATAGTGAAGAAATTACCAAGAGACTTAGACATTTTCTCACCATTTATCTTAAGAAAAGCATTATGCATCCAATAGCTAGCAAATTCACAACCATTTGCAGCTTCACTCTGAGCAATCTCATTTTCATGATGTGGGAATATAAGATCTTCACCACCTGCATGAATATCAACAGTATCACCTACATATTTCTTAGACATGCATGAGCATTCAAGATGCCAACCTGGACGACCTTCGCCCCATGGCGACTCCCATGATGGCTCACCTTCTTTCTTTGGTTTCCAAAGAACAAAATCAAGAGCATCTTCCTTCTCATCTTCACCAGTAACCTTAAGGGCATGAGCCTCTGCTCTATGTCCCGACTCAAGATCATCAATATTTTTATGAGAAAGCTTTCCATATGGCTCAAAACTTCTTACTCTAAAGTATACTGTTCCATTCTTCTCATAAGCATGACCTTTATCAATAAGAGTCTGAACCATCTGAATCATCTCAGGAATTTCCTGAGTAGCCTGAGGATGTGTTGTAGCAGGTCTTACATTAAGAGCCTCCATATCCTTCTTACATTCTGCAATATATTTTTCAGATATTTCGATTGATGGAACGCCCTCTTCAATTGAACGCTTGATAATCTTATCATCTACATCAGTAAAGTTAGATACATAATTAACTTCGTAACCTTTATGTTCAAGATATCTTCTAAGAGTATCAAATACTATCATAGGACGAGCATTTCCTACATGAATAAAATCATATACAGTAGGTCCGCAAACATAAATTCCAACCTTACCTTCATTGATAGGTTTGAATTCTTCCTTCTGTCTTGTTTTAGTGTTGTAAATCCTCATTTTTCTTTCCTCTATTTATATTATTAAATATTATGATGCGGGTGTCAAAAGTACCTTTTGACACCATATGACATAGTTCTTCAATTTTATACCAAAAACATATTATAACTTAATATGATGAATTATTCAAAGTAAATATCAATTCCATTCGCCAGCCCTTCTACCATCTTTGTCTGGAACGAAGAATCATTCATCTGAGTGTCTTCTGTTGGATTTGTCATAAAGCCCAACTCTATAAGTGTTGTAGGAACTTTGCTCCAGTTATTTCCGGACATGGAATCCGTTTCCCAAACACCTCGATTCTTATAACCTGTTGATGAACAATAGGAATCAAGTACACAAGTGGACAATTTCTTGCTGGATGAATACATACTCGAAATGAATGGATTAGACGAGGTAATACAAATAGTCATAGCACCTGCCGCCGAACTATTATCTGAACCATCCGCATGTATCCTTATATACGCATCCGCATTATGTTCATTTGCCACATCAGCTCTTTCCTTACATGAAATTGGAGTATTATTATCATATCGAGTCATATAAACAGTATAGCCTCTAGACTCAAGTTCTTCTTTTAACTTATTAGATATAGTCATGGTAAGTTGATATTCATATACCCCTGTTGTTGTTCCGTGAGTTCCTCCACTATCCTTCGCTTTTGTTTCCGAAGATCCAGGACCAAGAGGTTCAGAACCGCTGGCAACTTTAGATGAATGACCCGGATCGATAACAATCACCTTTCCCGAACCCTTTCCGTCACCAACAGATCCATCAGCATTCTTATAGCCTTCTATCCATGCACCATCCTCACCAACATAGGATTTGCCGACCCATTTAGAAGTATCCATATAACCTGAGGAACTAAAATGATACCATTTCTTATCTATCTTAAGCCACTGGCTTGCAGGATACCAGGCAGCATCCTGATACCACCATCCTTTGGAATCTTTCTTCCATGTACCATAATACCCCTTTGCATACCAGCCCGATGCGTCCAACCAATATCCATCGATATATTCACTCTTGGCATAGCTACCATCTGCATATTGATACCACCACTTGCCAGATGTTTCAACCCAGCCCTCTGTAGCGGCATTTGAAGAAAATGTATTAATACAAGCAATCGATAGTATTGTTATAAATGTAAGAATTACTGTAACTATTTTTTTAAGCATATTATATTTCCTGTTATTATTTTTTTATTTATGATTAATAGCAAATCCATTAAATAGATATTTTAACATATTATCTACGAAACACAAAAGATTGTTTTATAAATATATTAAGATTCCAACATAACATAAAACGAGCCACCTGTTTACTCATAGTGACCAGATGACTCATTGTTATCATTTCATTCCGTAATGAAAATACTATATTATATTTTCTGTATTATATTTTCTAGATAAATAACTATAAATATAATCATTCTAAAGTAAAATCAAATTTTAAAAAACTACAGTTAAAATAATAAGAATTATTCCACATGCCATTTCAAAGAAGCCCGCTTTTCGAATTTTCGAAACTTCTTCAGCATTTTCACGAAGTTCTTTCTTTGTACATGCCTTTGGCGAAATAACCATAACAAGTCCTAAAATAACTATAATCCCGAACAGAATTATCTTTGCTAAATCATATAAACTCATAATATCCTCCTACATTTAAATATATAATTATATACTGTATCAAGTAAAATCATTAACCAAAATCCTTTATTTCCAAATTATTTTGTTAAAGAATAATTACTAAATACATATTTATAAATATCAGCATATTCATCATCTAAACCTTCGACACAAATATACTGAATATTACCTACTTCATCTTTAAAGACAAAAGCTCGTAGGACTGCCCCATCACTATATTCGCCATACACAAGATAACCTTTATGATCTCCAAATGTAGCATTGTACACTTCAGTTTTTGTAGCACTGGCGCCTAGACTGCTTTCCAAACCTGCAACAAAAGTTTCAACCTTACCTACAGATTCTGGAGCATAAGTATAATGTGTAATAATATCAAGCATACCATATGCATATTGCTGATGACCTAAAAGATATGAGTTATACCCACCTGACTCTACAAATGTGACATACTTATCAGGAATTGATATATATCCCTGAACAGAATCCCCAACTCTTTGACATCCAGCAGGTTCAGGATAAGTGCCTATACAAGATTCACTACTATCTTCATACTCATCACAATATAAATCATTACTATCCGAAGAACCTAAAGGATCAGTAGAATCATTTGATTCAGTAGTAGCCGATTCAGTAACCTCTTCGGTTTTCGCTTCTGTAGTCGACTCAGTAGTCACATAATCATCTTCATCTTCGTCATCTTCATCATCATCATCGTCATCATATCCATTGTCAAATGAGAAATCATCATAAGAAGTATGAGACGCCTCATTAATTATATCTTCTGTTTTATTGACGGCAGATATAACACCTGCAAAAAAGAATATTAATAGTACAAGGAATAATGCTGATATTCCAAGTCCAATCCAATTAAGTATAGTAGGAACACTAGTACTCTTATTCTTTGAGGATTTAACAAGTCCTATAATAGATAATACAAGACCAACCGGAGCAAATAATATACCAAAAATAATAGATAATATACCAAAAGTCATCCCGCTACTATCTTTGGCTTGTCCATTTGGATTAACACCCGAATAAACCGGAGGTTGCTGCGAATTATATGCCTGCTGACCATACGCCTGCTGAGACTGATTATACTGCTGGCCATATCCCTGCTGCGGCTGATTATACTGCTGGCCGTATCCCTGCTGTGGCTGATTATACTGCTGGCCATATCCCTGCTGTGGCTGATTATACTGCTGTTGACCATATCCCTGCTGTGGCTGATTATACTGCTGTTGACCATATCCCTGCTGTGGCTGATCAAATTGCTGCCTGCCATACGCCTGCTGATTTTGATTATTGGAATTCTGATTATTATCCATAACTTGTTCTCCTAATCCATATCTTCAAAAGCATCAAGGCCGTTTGCTGCCACTGCCTTGACATCTCCATGCCTCACCTGTGTCATAGTTATAAAACTACCAAAAGCAAATAAAGTAGCATAAATAAATAATATCTTATAGCTTACATTTCTCATAAGAAATCCTGCCATAATTGGTGTGATAACCTGTCCAGCCATAGATGCCGTATAATAATATCCTGTAAACTTACCTGCATCCGCCCCGCGACACATTTCAACCACCATCGGGAGTGAATTAACATTTATCGCCGCCCAGGCAAGTCCCACAAGAGCAAACACAATATACATTGGAATCGTAACATGATCTGATGTTGTAGTAAGCACATAACATAAGCCAAATGTTAATGTTAGCAGTATGGTTCCGAAGTATATAGACTTCTTTCTACCAATCTTTGATGCCATGTGCCCTATAGGAATATAAGATACGATAGCTCCCACATTTGCTATAAGAAAACAGGTGGAAGCACCGCCAAGACCTTCGCCCATAATATTTGAAATATAAGTTGTAAACCATGTAGTTACCGCATTATATCCAATAAACCACAGCATTATCGAAGCAAGAAGGAAAAGCATAGAACGCATCACATCTTTTGGAAGTTTCCCGGTACTCTCCCCTTTTTCATCTTCTAGAGTCAAGTCCCACTCAGGATGTTCTTTTTCTATCTTCTCATTCTCAGCAGCGAGCTTAGGTTCATTTACAGTAAGCTTCATAAGAATGATGCATATAAGCATAAATCCTGCCATGAAGATAAAAAGTGGTCGATAATTCACATGATCCAGTCCTTCAATTTTCGACTTTGGATACATTACGCTAGCAAAGACCAGATATATAATACCGCCTCCAGCACCCATAAGATTGATGATAGCATTTCCTCTTGATCTAAGAGGCTTAGGCGTAACATCAGGCATAAGCGCAACCGCTGGAGAACGATAAGTAGACATTGTAAATAATAGTAAACCAAGAAGGAATACGAAGAATCCAAAACTAAAAATCGGTCCACCTTTTCCTGCAGCATATCCATTTTCTATTATCGGAAGAACATTTAACAGCATGACAGATATAAATGTTCCGCCAAGGATAAACGGCATTCGTTTGCCGATTGGTGTTATGGTTTTATCAGATAATTTTCCGAAAAACGGAAGTAAAAATAACGCCAAGATATTGTCGGCCGCCATGATTGCGCCAGACAAAGTTTCATTCAAATGAAATGTATTCGTAAGAAGAAGTGGTATGACATTATCGTATAGCTGCCAGAATGCAGTAATCGACATAAACGCAAGGCCAATAAGAACCGTAGTCTTGTAGTTTAGCTTCATATATCCCCCTATTTTTCAAAGTTTATATCCCAGCAGAAGAACCATAAGCACAGAAACGAAACCTAATTACACATAAACAGTAAATGAGATCGTATAATTGCTATCGAAAGAAAATGCAAATGTATCATACACATTTATTACATTATTAAGCACTGCCTTATGAACAGCATCCTTCTTACCATTAAGTCCTTCAAATGGCACCATTTCAACAAACGGTAATAAAGGTATATCATTTTCTTTAGAAAACTCTTCTATAACAGAATCTACAACAGAATCTATATCAGAATCTATAACAGAATTTGAGCCAGCATTTGAACCAGAACTAGAATCCAAATCCAAACTCAGGAGATCATCTATCTTTTTCAATATATCTCCACTTACAATCCCAAGATTTATAAGAGTTTCAGCAACAAAATGAGCCGTACCAAATGAATATTTCCGATCAAAATCGCTTGAATTATCGTCCTTCCAACGAACCAAACCATTTATAACATTTGGATTAATCTTATTACCATTCTCCATATATGTATCAATAAAGGTCTTATCTGGTGCAATAAAATGTGAATCTATGCAAAAAATATCTGGATCAGACACTGGCACTCCAACAAATACAGCATCCAATAGATCAAAATCAGGATCAACAAGCCAGATTTCATCACTACTCTGTCCATTATAATCGCATAAACCTGCAAACTCCCAATTAAGGTACTTTTGAAGAAGCATTCCAGCTAATTTACCATCCATATCATTGGATGTAATAAACTTCTGATTTTCTACAAAGATCGATTTAATAATTGAATCCCACATTTAATCAGTCTCCACCTAATATTTTACTCTTCAAAAAGTGGTGTTGAGAAGTAACGCTCTGCTGTATCAGGCAAAACAGTCACAACAGTTTTTCCAGGGCCAAGTTTCTTTGCAAGCTTTATGGCAGCTGCAACATTTGTACCACTGGATATACCGCACAAAAGACCTTCTTCTCTGGCAAGTCTCTGAGCTGTAGTTATAGCCTCTTCATCCGTTACTACATATATATCATCATATATATCCTGATTAAGAATATCTGGAATGATTCCATCACCAATACCCATCTGTAAATGAGTTCCAATATTTCCACCTGCAAGAATTGCTGCATTCTCAGGTTCAACAGCCCATATCTCAATTTCCGGATACTGTGCCTTAAGTACTTCTCCGATTCCAGTAATGGTTCCACCAGTACCTATACCAGAACAGAATCCATCGATAGGTCCAGCCACCTGCTCCATAATCTCAAGAGCCGTATGATTCTTATGTGCCTTTGGATTATTAATATTTGCGAACTGTTGCGGAACAAAAACATTTGGATTTTCTTCCTGCATTCTCATAGCTGTCTGAAGACATTCATCAATACATTTACCAATATCTCCATCATCATGCACAAGAATAACTTCAGCACCATAATGCTTTACTATCTTACGACGCTCTTCGCTTACAGAATCTGGCATAATGATAATAGTCTTATAACCTCTTACAGCACCAACCAGCGCAAGACCAATTCCCTGATTACCACTTGTAGGCTCTACAATTATAGTATCATCATTAATAAGTCCCTGCTTTTCAGCCTTAAGGATCATATTCAGGGCAGTTCTTGTTTTTATAGAGCCGCCAATATTCACGCCCTCAAATTTTACAAGAATCTCTGCACTGTCTGGTTCTACCATTCTATTAAGTCTTACCATCGGTGTATGTCCGACAGCTTCTAACACATTGTTATATATCATTATAGCTTTCTCCTATATCTAGTAATACTAACCGCTATTATACCATCCTATCAAACTTATTCAAGTAAAAGAAAATGAGTCACTTTTTGCTTAAAGCATTAAGCGACTCATTTTGCAAACATTATATAAGTAAATTATATAAGCTTATATTATGATGTGGGTATCAAAAGTACCTTTTGACACCATATGACATACGGATTGCTCCATTTCTTACGAAATTCTCGCAATCCTAGAAACATTCGGAAACCGCTATTTTTCTAAGAAAAATGCTATTTCCTCATGTTTCAGCGTGTCATAAGGTCAACATGCTTTTCCTGCAAGCAGGAACGCATTTTGACTTTTGACACTTATGTCATATTATATA
>CAMNGU010000096.1 GCA_946538525.1 uncultured Lachnospiraceae bacterium | reverse complement strand
TTTTAACTATAGGCGCCGCAACACCATTTTGCTCTGCATATTCCAGATCCTTTTTATTCTCTGCAAATATCTCTGCCTGCTTCTCCACCAATTTCTCAGCTATTACAGAAAGTGCCTTACATCTGGCTTCATTACTCATAGCTGCCACAAGTGGAGCAACTGTCTTCATCTTTCTTACTTCATCTCTAACTACCATTAGTTTTACCTCTATTCTTTGGCTCACATTTGTATGCTACCATATTTATCTTTTTATGCCATAAATCTTATATATGGACAACTAGAACAATAACATTATTCACTTTATCGGTCAATGTTTAATTCCTTAGTAAGTTTTATAATCGTAAATATTTTATTCGTTGAATCAGCATTTTATTCGATTACAAAATTAAGTTTCGCCCTCTATTATAATCTATAGTTCACTAGACAAGCCACCGCAATATTGGTTATAATTTCATTATAATCATTTTACGAAGGTAAATAGAGAAGGGAGACTAATATGAAGAAACTACGCAGACTGGCACTACTTCTTGTATCCATACTCTGCCTGTCACTAATGTCAGGTTGTATGAGATACAGCACTACAATCGATGTAAAGAAAAATGGAACCGCGGACCTTACCATGGTGGTAGCAGTTTATGATACCAGCAACCTGGACGACTCCTCTGATAGTTCTGACATCGCTGATGAAGATTCTGAGGATATGAAAAAACTTGAAGATCAAGGCTGGGATGTTGAGCTTTATCAAAAAGACGGATACATTGGTTATACCTGTTCCAAGAAAGGTATAAAGCTCCAGGATATTGCGAAGGAAATGCAGCAGTCAGAATCTGATGACGCTGACATCAATGTAGAAAACTTCAAAGTCAAGAAAAACGGCAGTACATACACTGTTGACTGGCAAATATATGACGAAGAAAACACTGACGAGATGGCCGAATATAAAGACAGCCTCAGTTCATATGGCGGGTACATTAATGTAGTTGTATCCCTTCCTTATAAACCAAAGGACCACAATGCAACTTCTGTTTCTGAAGACGGAAAGACTTTAACTTGGAACCTTCTGGAAATGGACCGTACGGAACCAATTCATGTTGAGTTTTCTCTCTTCAATTGGGGGCTCATCATAGGAATCATAGTGGCTGTATTAGTTATCGCCATCGCCGTAATCGTATTCTTTATTCTTAGAGGCAAAATGGGCAACAGACCTCCAAAGCCTGTACCTCCACAGCCAGGATTCGGCGGACAGCCTCCATTTGATCCTAACCAACAGTTTGGCGGTCAACCTCAACAACCTTATGGTATGCCTAATCAGCAATATGGCGGGCAGCCTCAACAGCAATATGGTATGCCTAATCAGCAATATGGCGGGCAGCCTCAACAGCAATATGGTATGCCTAATCAGCAATATGGCGGCCAACCTCAACAGCAATATGGTATGCCTAATCAGCAGTTTGGCGGCCAGCCTCAGCAGCAGTATGGGCAGCCTCAGCAACCTCTTGGTATGCCTAATCAGCAGTTTGGTGGACCAAATAATCAACAGTAGATTATATAGTTTAAAATATGAATATATCTAAATATAACTAATACTTGTATAATATATACTTTTAGAACTAACAAATATATATGCAAAAATAAGGATGATCATCTAACAAGATAATCATCCTTATTTTATTTAAAAGTTTTATTTGCCTATTTTTTTCTTATTATTGGCTGGCACCATCAGCACCTACCCAATAACCATCCACATACTGATTTGTTAACATATAGCCATCTGCACCAAAGTAGTAGCAGCTTCCATTAATCCATACCCACTGTGATGTTGGATACCAACCAGAAGCATCTTCAAACCACCAACCTGTCGAATCACTCTTCCAGGTTCCACCATAGTAATCCTCTACCCAGGCTCCATCGCTTCCCAACCAGTAACCATCACGATATTCTGAATAATCTAAATATCCATCAGCTTTGAAATAATACCACTTACCATCAATCTTCTGCCACTGTGACTTAGGATACCATCCATTTGAATCCTCAAACCACCAGCCTGAGCTATTGCATTTCCATTCGCCATTTCCATCATAGGTCTTACCGCCATCAGCGTCATACCACTGACCATCAATCCACTCATTTGATGGCTTAGTTTCAGAAGCTTTCTTCTCACCTTCAGCCTTTTTTTCTTCTTCAACATCCTTTGCTGTTTCAAGGTCTTTCTTCTCAGCTTCTTTAACTGTAACCTTAATATCCTTTGATGCTTCCAGATAGAAAAGGTTAGCACCAGCTGTTACTGAAACCTTTGCCTCACCAAGTTTTTTAGCCTTTATAGCTCCAGTCTTCTCATCAAGTTCAATAATATCATCGCCTTCAACAATCTTATAAGTGAGTTCGCCTTCACCATCTGTGGTTGCACCAATAGTTCCAGTCTCACCATACTTGATTTCTACATCATTAGCTGTAATAACATGGGCTCTATATTTCTCCCAAACCGCATAGAGAGTTGTGTTTTCTTTTGGAACAATTATCTCTTCATTATCTTCAAATTCTACCTCGCCATCAGGAGAAGTAGACCAGCCCATAAAGAGATATCCTTCTCTAGTAAATTCGTTTTTAGTGAGAAATGTCTTATTACCGTCCCCCTTAATAGCAGTGGAAGAAACCATTGTACCTTCTCCACCATTAGAATCATAGGTAATCGTTGCCAAATCTAATTCTCCTGCCGCCGGTGATGTTGATGTACTAACACTTGAATTAGCCGGAACATCCAGAGTCCATGAAAAAGCCAGTCCACAATCAATATCATCATCTTTATATGACGTTATTTCACTATTATTAAAAACATTAGCTTTACCATCTCCGTAATACCCTATCCACTTTGTATCAAAATCTCCATTTCCAGAAATCATTGCATATTTTCTTATCACGTTACCACTTTGACATTCTTCCATAACAATAGCATTACCAAGGAAATAGATTGGACACCAATCATCTCCTCCAATCTGGGTATCTCCCCATGAACCTACTTTTACTACAAGATCCTCATCAGTAGTATTAGTCACATTATATGTAATGATAACAGCTTCCTCAGAAAGATCTAAATCAACTGAAACCCTTACACCATCTACTTCGTACTCTTTTCCTATAGTAAATACAGGGCCAGAGGTATTTGCGAGATACTTAACATCGTTATCCCCTACCTTTACCGCAACGCCATATCCACGCCACTTACAAGTGGTCTTAATTTTATCAAATGATCCATCCGGCTTGAGATTTTCTACCCCCCAGATGTCAAATCCCTGATTCACGCCAATACTATAGCCCATATACTCATTATGGTCTGTCTGCTTTACTCCTTCTCCTGTGGCAGGTTCTCCATAATCCGAATCTGCTGCATATGCATTCATACCTAATCCGGATACCATTCCCAGCACCAACGCTGATGAAAGAAGTAATCCTGCAATCCCTTTCACACCTTTTCTCATTTTAACCTCCATATATGTTTGTTTATGCGTAAACACGCACAAGGGATATTATAACCCAAAGTATTTTTTTATCATATGTCATATTACACAATAATTTTTATGAGCTTTATACAAAGACACATTAAGAATAATAAAAAAAGTGCCAAAACTCTTGTTTCAGCACCCAAAAACTAAATTATCTGTTTTACTAAATCTAAGAGTTATATCAAAACCTCAACACTCTCTATCCCATAATACCCCAATACTTTTACTATATTTTCATCTATCACTTCTCCTGCAACTATTGGAGAAACCGCAGGAGGACAACTTACAACAGTATCTGCCGCAACCTTTCCCACAAGGCCAGGTCCAACCTTTTCTAATCTATGGACACAGTACATTATCTCACGAGGCTGATACTCCACTTTAGGTAGAGAAAAACTTATAAGACTAGCTTTACCCAAAATAACCTTTTCCGTATCCAAACTTTTCTTAGCCTCTTCCCCTATACCGACATTTCTTTTTATCTCAGCCATAGCATTTTTAAACTTATCAAAATCCGCAGGATATTCATTAAATGGAGACCACATAGTAACCAGAAAATCCGGATCTGCATACTCACATTCAATCCCATGCTCCCGAAGCATATTCGATAGCTGTATTCCAGATATTTTTTCCATCCTTAAATCCACTACTATTTTTAGCGGTTCACCACTAAGACCAGAACCTATTCCCGAAATGCAATATCCCATCTTGATCAGCTCATGTTTTAGAACATCCACTCTGTCCTGAGTTTTTCTATATTCTTTTACATCAATACGACCAAGAGCTTCATCCAACGACTCCATGATTACATAGGAAGGACTGGTCGAACCAAACATAAGTAGTGCCTTTCGGATTTCCTTCGCATACTCTTCACTTATCATAGAAACCGACTGCTTGTTTTCTCCATTCCCACTTATACTTGAAGCCCTTAAAAACATGGAATTTCTAGAAATATGAAGATAAGCTCCACCTGTCATTACTGGAAGAGTCTTATGCGCCGAATCAGCCACCAGATCCGCTCCCAGACTTACCGGATGAATATCATTTTTCATAAATTTCAGATACGAACCATGGGCATTATCCACCAATATAGGAAGCCCATATCTATGTGCCACCACAGACAGTCCCTTTATATCCAGAATATTCCCAAGATAATCCGGGGATGTAACATATACTGCCGCCACATTAGCACCCTCAGTTTCTTTCAGATATTTCTCCAGCCTCTCAGGAGTAACATAGCATTTACACAGACTGAATTCATCTCCATCCACCATCCACTTTATATTAAATCCCAGCAGCATAGATGCGTAAATAAATGATTTATGCGCATTTCGGGTTGCAAGAATTGTTGGACAGTTTTTAGAACTATCCTGATTACACAGCCTCTGCACAGCAAGAAAGCACATAGCCTTAATAACCTGGGAAGAACCTTCGGTACTGTAAAATGAATTAGCTGCACCGAACATCTCCGCAGTCCTATTCTCGCTATCTGCTATTATTCCGCTAGCCTCATAAAGACTGTCAGCGCCTTTAATCTCCGTAATATCATCTCCATAATCAAATGCTCCCTTATGTCCCGGCATATGAAGACGAATATTCTTCTCTGCTTTATAACGCTCTATAAATTTTTTAAGTGGATAATAAATATAATTCTCACTACTCATATTTTCGCTTATACAATCCTATTAACAGATTTATTCACAGATTGCTTATATTAGATTACTTCTCAAAAATCTTCGAGATAGCACCTGCCGCCATTCTTCTAAGCCAGTCTATACACCAGCAAGAAAAATAGACCACGACTATTATCAACAAAAACTTAAACAGATAATCCCCCTCTGAATAGAAGGAAATCTTATCCGTCCTAAAGATTTCTTCCCATATAAGATTCCTGATCAGCGGATGCTCATGTAACATATATATTCCAAGATTTCCTGCACTGATGTAGTTGATCACTCTTCCAGCTGTCCCAAACTTTGTTAGATCAAGTCTCTCAAACGTCCTGAATATACAAACACACTGAAGCACCACCAAAGGATTATCATTGTAGCCGATTACATCTTCAATTCCAACATCAGGATAAGTATAAACAAGGAAAACATTTATTAATCCCAAAAGCAGGAATCCAAGAAAATATAATATTGGTTTACTCCAAATGGAATCATCAGATGTATTATCATGAGATCTAAAAAGATGATATTTCCTTAGATATGCTCCCAAAAGGTACATATAGATAAAGTCATAAAGACTCTTTCCACCCTGAGTTGCCAGAATCTTCTTGATTCCCACAAGTCCCTCAAATGGTTCCAGCATACTTATAGGCTGCCATACTGAAAAGAGGCAGAAACATATTCCTATAAGAAGAAGAAAATGTTTTCTATCCAGCCCCTGAACCATTCTATTGAGATATGGCGAGAGAATAAGCACCAACAGATAAAGCGTCATAAAATACCAAGTCCTGGATAGAAATGGTATAAATGCCTTTATATATTGATCAACCGTAACCACTCCCGGCCTAACAAGCCCATAAATCACAGGAATAGCCACTGAATAAAAGTACATCGGGAGATAACATTTCAATATTCTTTTTATATTGAACCCAGATGTGGATGTACTTAAAAAGTAGCCCATAATGATGACGAAAACATAAACCGGGCAACGACACATAAGCCATATGGTCCAATACGCCAGTTCTGTATGTCCGCCCAATTCCTTAGCAACATCAGTATAATCTCCATAATCAGAAATATGGAGGAATATTATCTGCATCATCATGAGAATTCTCAAGAGTTCAATGCTGGGATTTCTTAAAGTCTTTTTTGTTATATTTTTATTATCGCCACTTTCATTCATCACTCAGTAACGCCTTTTCTTCTTAATCATTAATCTATGACTGTTTTCATTATTCGCAGTCGCTGCAGTCTCCACAGTCTTCATCCTTACCAGCTGTGGCACCACTTATTGGTTCCAACCCCAATGCATCATGAGCAACCTGTATCATGATGGCACATTCCATTCTCTTTCGGAACAATTCACAGCCATATTCATAGATACCCTTTACATCTCCAGTTGCATGATAAGCATTTGCTGCACATCCTCCAGAGCAGTAATGCATAGCCCAGCAGTCACGACAGTCAGGTCTAGCATAAGCATTGCAGACACGGAATTCTTCCTGCCTATCCTTATTAGTCACACCATTCCAGATGTCACCCAGCTTATAGCCCTCATCTCCAACGAACTGATGGCATGGATACAGGTCCCCCCAAGGAGTAACTGCCATATATTCAGTACCTGAACCACAGCCTGAAATTCTCTTGTAGATACAAGGTCCAGACTTAAGATCCACCATATAATGATAGAAAGTAAAACCATTTCCCTCTATATCACGCTTCAGCATTTCTTTTGCAAGAAGCTCATACTGCTCTTTCAAGATAGGAAGGTCTTCTTCTGTAAGTGCCAGAGGATCTCCAGGTTTACTAACAACCGGTTCCATGGAAAGCTCTTTAAAGCCAAGATCCGCCATAGTAAATATATCATTTGTGAAATCAGTATTTAGATGGGTAAATGTGCCTCGCATATAATAATTCTTTCCACCTCTGGCCTCAACCAGCTTCTGGAACTTTGGAATAATCTTATCAAAGCTTCCATTCCCCTGATAATCCTTACGAGTTCTGTCATGCACTTCCTTACGGCCATCCAAGCTGAGCACCACATTACTCATCTCTTTATTGCAAAAGTCAATTACATCGTCATCGATCAGCACACCATTTGTAGTAAGCGTGAAGCGGAAATTCTTCCCTGCCTCTTTTTCAATAGAACGGGCATATGCCACAATATCCTTGCAAACCTGCCAATTCATCAGCGGTTCTCCACCAAAGAAGTCAACCTCAAGATTATGTCTCGAACCAGAATTTTCAACAAGGAAGTCAATAGCTCTCTTTCCAACCTCAAGACTCATTAATGCTCTCTCGCCGTTATACTTACCCTGAGCAGCGAAACAGTATTCGCAATTTAGATTACAAGTATGTGACACATGAAGACACAGAGCCTTTATCACATCACCACTTCTCTTCTTGAATTCACCTGCCAACGGTTCAAATGTATCCGGGGTATATAGCTTATGATTCTCCACAAGATATCTCACATCATCTATACAGAGACGCACTTCCTCCTCAGTCACATCTTCTCTATCGCCATAGCGTTCCATAATAGTTTTTACTATATCATCCAGCTTTTTCTCATCTATATTCAGTTCCCGGTTTTCGTTTTCACTTTTAGCCTCATTTATATCAATAGCCTCACCAAACATTTGGATGATATCATAAGCCACATCATCTACACTATGCACTGAACCTGAACAGGTATCGAGAACTATATTATATCCATTTAATTTATACTGATGTACCATATTTACCTCTTTTATAAGATTCCTTCGCTTTGCTCAAGATAATGATCATAAGACTCCTACTGTCTTAGGATACTCAGGACAACAATCTTTTACAAAAAAACACGCCGCCATTTCCAGGCGGCGCATCATACCTTTAATGCTTTTGACTATTCTAGAGCTTATTTCTCTGTCTTGTTCTCGCACTTCTGATTAGCTACACCACAGCTAGTCTTGCAAGCACTCTGGCAAGATGTCTGGCACTCGCCACATCCACCTGTCTTAGCGCTCTCACAGAGATCTCTAGTTTCAAGAGTTTTAATTCTTTCCATAATAATTGCTCCTCTACTAAAATATTTAAACAATATAATAATCTACTGATTATTTAAAGCCCCTTAGAGCTTATTAACTTTTAAGATATTATCATAAAACTAAATGAGACGCAAGGATTTGATAATGTATTTTGATTATAGCATTTATATTTATAGTAATTATTTATCCCCTTTTAATTTCATGGGGTTGCTGGATTTTTTCGAAGCCATCATCTCATACCAGGAAATATGCTCCAGTACTTCATCCACATCCCGAATAGCAAATTCCAGCTCATCGCTAAATTCATACATTTGAAATGTACCCTTGGCCAGCCCTTCTAAGATGCCTCTGCATTCCTCCAGATTCATTTCCAAATCTGACTTTTCGCGTTCCCATCTTTTCATAAGCACCCACTGTTTTAGCAAAACTAACACAATTAATAAGTTTACTTACTAAAAATATTATCTTGTGGGGTACTCGATTAAATCTCTACTTCAACTTTCTTAAGTTTCCAAATATCTTTTACATACTCCTCGATAGTTCTATCAGATGAGAACTTTCCTGAGCAAGCTGTATTCATCATTGCCATACGAGCCCATTTATCTTTATCTCTATAAGCCGCATCTACTCTCTGCTGAGCAGCCGCATATGAATCAAAATCCTTAAGAATGAAGTAAACATCTTCTTTTGTAAGTGAATCATACAGATCTCTAAACAGCTCTGTATCATCGTTATATGTTCCGTTGATGAGCTGAGTAAGCACTCTTCTTACATTCTGGTTATTGTTGTAGATATCCCAAGGATTGTATCCACCCTCGCGCTCATACTTCATAACCTCTTCAGCTGAAAGACCGAAGATAAATGCATTCTCTGCACCAACTTCTTCAACGATTTCCACATTTGCACCATCAAGTGTTCCAATTGTAGGTGCACCATTTATCATGAACTTCATATTACCTGTACCAGATGCCTCACGAGAAGCTGTTGAAATCTGCTCAGAAACATCAGCAGCTGCGAAGATTATCTCGCCATTTGATACTCTGTAGTCCTCAATAAATACAACCTTAATCTTGTTCTTGATAGCCGGATCATTATTTACAACATCAGCTACTGAATTAATAAGCTTGATTGTAAGCTTTGCTCTCTTATATCCGGCAGCAGCCTTAGCACCAAAGATAAATGTTCTTGGATACATATCGAATTCCGGATTCTCCTTCAGTTCACTGTAAAGATGCATAACATGAAGGATATTGAGAAGCTGTCTCTTATACTCATGAAGTCTCTTAACCTGAACATCGAAGATTGAGTTAGGATCAACCTCTATACCGTTATGTTCCTTAATATACTCAGCAAGACGAAGCTTGTTCTGATACTTAATATTCATGAATTCCTGCTGATACTTCTTATCATCAACATAGGTCTTAAGCTTTCCGATCTGTGAAAGATCTGTAATCCACTCTTTACCTATTTTCTCATTTAACCACTTAGCAAGAAGAGGATTTCCATGTGCCAGGAATCTTCTCTGAGTTACACCATTTGTCTTATTATTGAACTGCTTAGGGTTCATCTCATAGAAGTCCTTCAACTCTCTCTTCTTAAGGATTTCTGTATGAAGCTTAGCAACACCATTAACTGAAAATGAACCAGCAATAGCAAGGTGTGCCATCTTAACCTGTCCATCATAAAGGATAGCCATTGACTTAACCTTCTCCTGATCTCCAGGATAAAGCTCATTTATCTTAAGAACGAAACGACGGTTAATCTCTTCAACAATCTGGTATATACGAGGAAGAAGTCTAGAGAACAGCTCGATTGGCCACTTCTCAAGAGCCTCAGCCATGATTGTGTGGTTTGTATAAGCACAGGTTTTTGTTGTGATCTCCCATGCCTCATCCCACTCAAGACCTTCTTCATCCATAAGGATAC
>CAMNGU010000095.1 GCA_946538525.1 uncultured Lachnospiraceae bacterium | reverse complement strand
CTTTTCCTGCAAGCAGGAACGCATTTTGACTTTTGACACTTATGTCATATTATAAATTGCAGATATTATCTGTCAACCCTTACAGGATATACATCTGGTATACCCGATATCTATTTAACTAAATCTTTTATAAGTTATATGTTTATACATAGAAAACTCTCTCATCTTCCAGTCTAAGGCAACCTAGCTTTCCACCATCAAATCCCGAACCGCAGTCTATAAGGATAAGCTTCTCACTTTTCGCCCATATTCCCTGAGTAGGAGAATCCGCTATAAACATAGTTGGTACATGCCCCACCAGAAGGCATTTATCTAAATCCCTTATTACCACAGCCGGAGCCTCTCTCTGGATATAACTGGAGATAAAAAACTGAAATGCATCAAACTCATGGCCCTGTTCTATAGAGCGAATTACATTTACAGAACCATCCATACTTCTGATGATATTATTGAAATGAAGTCCCGTATGGGTAATAACCATATCTCCTCTAATAGACGACTTATATTCCCTATACAGCGGAAGATTCTCAAGATACTTAACCAGTTCTCCCCTTTCTTCTCTCGAAAGTCCCTCTATCTCGCGAATTGTATCCGCTCCACCATAATTATAGGAAGAATATCTATCCCTTGAAAGAGTGCCCTTAATATACATTTCCATAAAAAGTTCATGGTTTCCCTTAATGATTTCCACATGTCCGGGATACTTCTTCTCCATATCCACTATCTCAAAGAAAAGTTTTAGAGAATCCTTATTCCTATCAACAATATCTCCATCTATAATCAGTACATCTTCTTCGAAATTAAACTCGATTTTCTCCAGCATCTTGTAAAATGATTTCGATGCGCCATGTATATCACTTAATACATAAGTATAACCCATGTATTTTCTCCTCTCATAACGAATTTTTTCTTATTTATCTTATTCTTTTATGATTCCTTTTCAAAACTCGTAAATAAAGCAAAACATTCCGACATCATCTAATGTCGGAATGCTTATCTCGTATCACTGAAAATAATAATTATTCATCTTCTCCCAACCAATGGTAGTTTCGGAATCATGCCCAGGGAAGACCTTTGTATCTTCCGGAAGTGTAAGAAGCTTCGTCGCAATATTCTCAATCAAAGCATCTCCATCTCCTGTAGGGAAGTCTGATCTACCGATACTGCCATGGAACAGCGTATCACCATCGAAGAGTGCATTTAAGTCCGGCATATAATAGCACATTCCGCCAATTGTATGGCCAGGAACCTCGATACATTTAATCTTTATACCAATAAGTTCTATCTCTTCTCCGTCTGCCACCGTCTTATCTGCCTTCACCAAAACTCCTTCTCCCGTAAACTGCATGGAAAGATTGAGAAATGGATCCTTCAGAAGATCAACTTCATTTTCTCCGATATAAACCTGAATATCATTATACTCACTCTTTATCTTACCTACGGCATCAATATGGTCAAAATGAGCATGAGTCAAAAGCAGCGCAACCGGTTTTGCACCTGTTGCTGTAACTTCCTGCAGAAGCCTTACTGGATTTCCACTGGCATCTATAAGAAGCGCCTCATTTGTTTCTTCATTTATTATGGTATAACAATTAGTGGCAACTGGCCCTGTTGTTACCGAGCTCATTTTATACATATAAACTACCCCTGTGTTCTCTCAATATCTATAACACCATCGATGCTTCTAATCTTAGAAATGAGTGTATTCATCTCAACTTTCGACTTAACACCAAATTGAACATTTATGGTTGATCTACCCTGCTTGCTCACACGGCCCTCAATCTTTCTGATAGGAATTTCAGACTCCATAAATACCTTAGTGATATCGTGGATCAAAGCATTTCTGTCATTTGCATATACATTGACATCTGCAACGAACTCTTTCTCACGTCCGTCTTCATCTACCCACTCTGCATCAACAAGTCTTTCTCTTTCCTTCTCAGTAAGTCCAAGAAGATTTACGCAGTCAGTTCTATGAACTGAGATTCCTCTTCCTCTTGTTACAAATCCTACGATTTCATCTCCAGGAACAGGTGAACAGCACTTCGAACATCTAAAATGAATATCATCAACTCCGTGTACCTTAATGGTTCCCTTTGAGTTTGAAATATGAAGCTCATTAGAGCTGCCTTTTCTATTTATCTCATCAACAAGATTGTCATCGTCCACATTTTCCTTGTTGACCTGTCTATATTCCTCGAGAAGTCTGTTAACGATCTGACCCTCTTTCAGTCCGCCATGTCCAACCGATGCAAGAAGTGAATCCCAATCAGAATGATTGTATCTCTTCATAGTTGGATTCATATATTCAGGCTTCAGAAGTTCAGCAAGAGGAATATTCTTACCCTTGCAATAATTCTCAATGGCTGCCTTTCCCTTAACGATGTTCTCATCCTTAAGCTCCTGACGGAACCACTGGTTAATCTTGGTTCTTGCCTGTGTACTCTTTACGCTGTTAAGCCAGTCCATACTAGGACCCTTAACATTGTTAGAGGTTATAATATCAACTCTGTCTCCAGAGTGAAGAACGGTTTCAATAGGAACCTGCCTTCCATTTACTCTGGCTCCCAGCATACGATTACCTACTGCACTATGAATAGCATAGGCAAAGTCGATGGTATTTGAACCACGAGGAAGGGTTATAACATCACCCATAGGAGTGAAACAGTATACCTGATCCTGGAACATATCAAGGTCAGTCTTAACTGCATTCATGAATTCCTTATTGTCCTGAGTATCATTTTGCCATTCAAGAATCTCACGAAGCCAATTCATCTTCTCCTCTTCTTGAGTAACATTCTTGCTGCCGCTCTCCTTATACTTCCAGTGAGCAGCGATACCATACTCAGCTGTACGGTGCATGTCATAGGTTCGGATCTGGATTTCAAATGGGCGTCCACCATGTCCGATCAGTGTAGTATGAAGTGACTGATACATGTTTGCCTTTGGCATAGCTATATAATCCTTGAAGCGGCCCGGAATAGGCTTGTACTTCTCATGGATAATACCAAGCGCAGCATAACAGTCTCTAACAGACGCCACCTTTATACGAAGAGCAAAGAGATCATAAATCTGATCAAGAGTTTTGCCCTGTGTCTTCATTTTCTTATAAATACTAAAGAGGTGCTTTACACGGCCTTCAATCTGGGCCTCAATCTCTGCCTCTTTAATATATTCTGTAACCTCATTTACCATATCCTGGATGAACTCTTCCCTGTCGGTAATGATCTCATCTATTTCAGCTCTGAGGTCAGCATATATTTCAGGCTCCAGATACTGCATGCAAAGGTCATCCATCTCAACCTGAATTCTGGATATACCAAGACGGTTAGCGATAGGCGCATAAATATCCATAGTCTCTCTTGCCTTCTCAATCTGCTTTGCTGCAGTCTGATACTGAAGAGTTCTAAGGTTATGAAGTCTATCTGCCAATTTGATAATGATAACCCTGATATCCTTTGCCATAGCAAGAAACATCTTACGAAGGTTCTCTGCCTGAATCTCAATCTTATCCTGAGAAAGATTCAACTGAGTCAGCTTAGTAACACCATCAACCAACGCAGCAATCTCAGGAGAGAATTCATTTGAAATGTCTTCTTTAGAGTACTCGGTATCCTCAATAACATCATGAAGAAGTCCGGCCACAATAGTCTCCTTATCCATCTCCAGCTCTGCAAGGATAATAGCCACGCAAAGAGGATGAATGATATAAGGTTCTCCTGACTTTCTCTTCTGATCTTTATGAGCTTCGTCAGCTATATGATACGCCTTCTCAATCATGGAAAAATCATCTGATGGATGATACTCCTTAATCTTTTCTACAAGCACTTTGTAAATCTGATCTGGATCAGTAAAATCTTCAGGAGTAGCAAGAACACCCGTTCTGGCGCTGTCATTAATGATTGCATTAATAGGCTTTCTGTCCTCATATTCAGTTTTTAAATCTGCACTATGAAATAACTTGTTATCTGACATATTCCGCTCCTCCTTTCTCAACTAATGTTACTAAATCTATCAGAAAAGTTATACTAGTAGTATAAAATACTAGTACGATTTATAAATAAATACAATGAACTAAAGGTTGAAAATCCAAAATTATTTTCCTGGATATTTTACAACAGCTTCTACATCATATCCTTCAAGCTTCGCTCTTCCGTTAAGTCCTTCAAGCTCGATAAGGAACAACATCTTAACAACCTCGCCACCAAGCTCTGTAATAAGATCAGCAGCAGCTCTCATTGTTCCTCCTGTTGCAATAAGATCGTCCACAAGAACAACCTTCTCACCAGGTTTAATTGAATCCTTATGAATCTCAATAGTTGCTGTACCATACTCAAGATCATAAGTTTTCTCTACTGTTTCTCTTGGAAGCTTACCCTTCTTTCTTACAGGAACGAATCTCTTATTCGCTTTATAAGCAAGCGGCATACCAAACAGAAATCCTCTAGCTTCTGCTCCTGCAATAACATCGTAATCAACCCCCTGAAGATGCTTATACAGTTCATCAATAGCCATTTGAAGTCCCTGAGCATCATCAAGAACACCTGTTACATCTCTGAACATTATTCCTGGTTCCGGAAAATCAGGTATTGTTACGATATAATCCTCTATTGTCTTCATAGTAATCTACCTCTCCTTATCTATATATTAAATCGTTTTTAGTTTTCCAAGTATTGCATATTTATAAAAAATTTTATGCCTTATTATATGCCCGCATCATGAACTCAAGATTTCTCTCGCCACGGAACTCATTTATACTAAGTTCATAGGCTATATCGATCTTGCAACCCGTCTCAATGCCTTGCATCATTTTATCACATTCTTCGGTTTTAAACCACCTCTTTATATCTTCCAGGAAGCCATCCACCTCAAAAGATTTCACTGTAAACTTCCTACCCTGCTTATCTTTTACAGTAAGCGAAAGCATCTTTCTGGCATTTCCAAATATCCTTATGCCTACAATCTCCATATTTGCCTCCGCAAAAAGAGGCTTCTCATTTTGTTTTCCAAATGGTTCCAATGTGCCCAATTCTTCAGCCAGCTTCATTGATGCATAGTACATCGGCATAGGAACATCTATCATCAATTTCGGAATCAGCTCACCATAAGTAAGGCCAGCATCCTCATTTAGCTTTGTCCTGAATTCATCCAGTACTTCTCTCTTGATAGATAATCCCGCCGCCATTGGATGACCTCCAAACTTTACTGTCAGGTCACGGTGTTCATCTATCTTTTCAAACATATTATATACTTCAACCGAACGGCCAGAGCCCTTCAAAATATCAGGATCACCATCTGTATCTGTAAATATAATAGTTGGTCTTCCATATCTTTCTCTAACTCTTCCGGCAATAACTCCAGCAACCCCTTCATGAATTCCAGGGAGATATTCTACAATAACCTTATCTACAGGCTGAAGTTCCCCTTCAATCTCTTCCAGTTTCACACTGGACGCAGCCGAATTCGTCCCCTGCTCTGTTTCATTTTTACGCTCATCATTCAGAATCTTAAGCTCCATAGCTCTCTTTTCAGCAAATGCAGGGTCCTCGGTAAGCAGAAGCTCCAAAGCTTCTTTCGCATCCTCCAGCTTTCCAGCCGCATTCAGGCAAGGTCCTAACACAAATCCCAAATGATAAGTTGAAAGTTTCTTATCAGCCAGCTCACTTGCATTTATCAGAGCTCTTAAGCCAATATTAGAAGTACGCTCCAGTTCCTTAAGTCCTTCTTTAACATATATCCTATTTTCATCCACCAATGGCATAACATCGCAGTTTGTGGCTAGTGCTACTATTTCCAGGTAAGCCCTTGGATCCAGTTCTTCTTCTCTTAATTTATATAGAGTCTGAATCAGCTTATATGCAACTTCGCAGCCGCATATATCTTTAAATGGATATCCATCTCCTTCCTGATGTGGATTGATAATAGCATCAGCATTTGGAAGTTCAGGTGGAATCTCATGATGATCTGTGACAACCACTGTCATCCCCAACTCAACCGCTTTATTGATTGCCTCTACTGCAGCAATACCATTATCACAAGTCACGATCATACTGACGCCATCATTATAAGCATCCATAACAATACGCTCATTGATTCCATATCCATCTCTTATTCGGTGAGGAATGTCATAGCTCACATTTCCTCCCAGTTTCTTAATAGCATCGTAGAGGACATAGGTTGAAGTAACTCCATCCACATCGTAATCTCCTACTATACGAATGCTCTCCCCTCCATCTATCCCAGAGGAAATAATATCAGCCCCCAGCTCCATATCCAGCATCAGTTCAGGTGCATGCGTATCCGCCAAGGTACCATAAAGGAAGCTCCTATAGTCTTCATCCTCTATTATTCCTCGGTTTCTCATAACACGAATCACCACAGGATCTACTCCCAGTTTCTGCCCCAATCCATTAAAATCCGCAGCTAGATTATGAATTCTCCAGTCTTTTCTCATTTATATCCCCTCGTCTAACTTTTATGTTTAAATTTTTGAAATATTTATTCTCAATCTTATTTTAGTAATCTTATTTTCTTAGTCTTATTTTAGTATAAAAATTTAATCTTTTTTCTACTACAATGATTTTATATTCCTGGACATCTTAAAATAATGCCTCAATATTCATAAAAAGTCAAATGGACGGTTCCCTAGAATTCCTTAGAGAACCGTCCACATTATAACGAACTATTTATTAAGTTTAGGATGGATTACTTAACCCACGCTCCATCAGCGCCTAACCAGCACCCATCCACATAGGTATTGGTCTTAATATATCCATCTGCCCCGAAATAATAACATGATCCATCTATCCACAACCACTGTGAGTATGGATACCAGCCTGAAGTATCTTCGAACCACCAGCCTGTACTGTTACTCTTCCATTCGCCCTTATATCCACTAACCATAGCTCCATCTGAGCCTAACCAATAGCCATCACGATATTCAGAATAATCCATATATCCACTTTCTGTGAAGTAATACCATTTTCCATCAATCTTCTGCCACTGGCTAACAGGATACCAACCTGCTGAATCTTCAACCCACCAGCCTGAAGAGTTACTCTTCCATGTCAAAGTTCCAGAATAGTCACATACGCCTTTAGAATTGTACCACTTACCACCTACCCATTCATTTGAGTATCCTGATTGGGTAGAAGCTGCTGATGAACCACTGCCTGTTGATGAACCTCCTGCTGATGAACCTCCTGCTGATCCGCCAGCTGAAGAACCACCTGTTGAGCCGCCTGTTGAAGAGCCACCTGTACTAGCTTTTGGTTTTTCTTTCTCTTTTATCACCAGCTTACTAAGGTAATTATCTCCTCCATCAACTAGGGTATATATATCAAGTAAATAACCGCCATTTCCAATTGTTTTACCATTTAAATTCACATTCTTTACAGCGTTTGGTGTTTCTAATTTAACACCATCTGATATGGTAATAGGCTGTCTTGATAACACCACCGGAGAATTCTTTGTGTCTGCTATCTCTAAATTGATATTTCCGTCCTCAATATTGAGATATTCAACATATATTGCCTCATATTTAGATGAGACATTTATATTTCCACCGTAAATATTTAGAGTATTTCTGTTATCATTATTTGCATAAATACCCGATGAATTTGGAGCGTTTACTGTAAGGTTACCACTATATACATTAAGTGCACCATGATTAAGATACAGTGTAGAAGAAGTTCCTGTATTTGTAATATCCAGATTACCATACAGGTTAAGAGCTCCATAATAAAGCCTTAGCCCAAACTTCTTTGAGGTAACCTTAACGGTTCCATATAAATCAAAATCCTTTATTACCCACAGCACAGGTTGATAATCGTCACTTGCTGTAGATGTAGAATTAACATCAAGAGATGCATTCTTTCCTACATAAAGCTTACCTTGAACATCCAGATAGCCATCTGTAATAACAACTTTTGCATTTTCATCGATTGTAAGACCGCGTGTATCCCAATTACCTTTAACTGTAAGCGTTCCAGTTCCCTTAACCACAATAGTTTTATTTCTGTAATTACTTTCAGAAGAAGGATTAATTGTCTTGTTGCCATTTAAAACGATAGTTGCCGTTTCATTTGCAGCATAAACCTTCCCAACATTTCCTGGATACAGGCCAATCAGCATGACTACGACCAGTACTAAACCTATTATTCTTTTCATAATACTTTTCCCCTTCCCTTAAAAAAGATAAATAAATCTCAATAAAGGGACGGCTATAAACCGTCCCTCATAATACTGTTTCTCTTGGAATCTACTTGGAAGCTACCGCTTAAGCCTCAGCCTCTTTCTTAGCACCAATCTTCTTTCTAAGCCACAGCCACAGTGGACCTGTGATACAGATTGAAGAATATGTACCTGCAACTACACCAACCATAAGTGTGAATGTAAACTCTTTAAGTGATGAAACACCCATGATGTAAAGCATCAGGATTGTTACGAAGGTAGTCAGGTTTGTGTAAATATTTCTTGTAAATGTCTGTGAAATACTTGTATCAACTATCTTATCATATCCATCTTTCTCGATGCTCATAATCTTCAGATTCTCACGGATACGGTCAAAGATGATGATAGATGAGTTGATTGAGTAACCAACGATTGTAAGCATACAAGCGATAAATGTACCACCTACTGACAGATACATAACTGAGTATGCAAAGAATACAAACATTACATCGTGAATCAGAGCAAGCACTGCGCTGACACCAAATCTGGCATCACTAAATCTAAATGCGATATATATAAGCATGAGAAGTGAAGCAATAACTACTGCAAGGATTGCATCTCTCTGTGTCTCAGAACTGATTGTACTTGAAATATTCTGAGAATCAATTTTATCATCAGTGATTCCAAATGCATCCTTAAGAGCTGTAGCAAGCTCTCCACGCTTTGTCTCATCAAGGCTAGCTGTCTTAAATACTACCTGATTTGTTCCATCAACTATCTGAATCTGAACATTATCTACTCCAACGCTGCTGAATACTGGAACAACCTCTGACTCAGCTCTCTGAAGTGAGTATGGCTCAGCAAATGTAACAGTTGTTGATGTACCACCACTGAACTCCAATGAGAAGTTCATTGCATTTCCTCTTGTACCAATATTAGGGTTAATAAAGAGGAATGCAAGACCTGCAAGGATTACTAATGCTGAGAAAACACCAACAAACTTGAAGCCCTTTGAATAGCTTGTAACCTTTGGTTCCTTAGCAGCACCGTACATTTTCTTATTTGTAACACCAAATGCAACAAAGATATTAAGAAGAACTCTTGTTACAACAAGTGCAGTAAACATTGAAAGTACGATACCAAGAATAAGTGTTCTTGCAAATCCCTTAACAGTACCAGTACCCATAATAAGAAGTACGATACCAGCAATGATTGTTGTTATATTTCCATCGATGATTGCAGACATAGCTTTGTTGAAACCAGCCTTAACTGCAGTCTTAACTGTCTTTCCAGCCCCGATTTCTTCCTTGATACGAGTGAAGATGATAACATTTGCATCTACCGCCATACCTATGGACAGGATAATACCTGCTATACCAGGAAGTGTAAGTGTAATGTGAAGAGTGTTCAGGAAGAACAGCTCAAGTACTGTATAGAATGTAAGAGCAACCGATGCAAGGAAGCCAGGGAATCTAAAGATGATGATCATCAACAAGAAAATGATACAAAGACCTATAGCTCCTGCAATAAGGGAAGTTCTAAGAGCGTCTGAACCAAGCTTTGGTCCTACAACCTGTGAAGACAGTTCCTGAAGTGTAAGAGGAAGAGCACCGATCTTGATTGTAGAAGCAAGATTTGATGCCTCATCAAAATCATCCATTCCATCAATTTGAGCACTTCCACCAGAAATCTGCTCACGAACTGTAGGTGCACTCTGAACTTGTCCATCATAGATAATGTAAATAGGCTGACCTACATTTGCACCTGTAACATCTGAGAACTTTTTTGCTCCCTCATCTGTAAACTGAAGCGAAACGATGAATTCATCGGCACCAGTTGTCTGGTCCTGAATACGACCTCCTTCAGCATTCTTAACATCAGAACCTGAAAGTGCTGCTTCGTACTCTTCTCCAGCTGCGAAATGCTGATAGTTTGTAGGATCAAGGAATTCCAGCTTACCTGGACGACCAAGTGAATCCAAGATTTCATTTGGATCATACTTACTTGTATCAAGAGGTATCTCTACATTGATACGCTTATTACCCTGTCTATAAACCTCTGCATCAGGACTGTAATTATCTACTCTTCGCTGCAACTTATCAAT
>CAMNGU010000094.1 GCA_946538525.1 uncultured Lachnospiraceae bacterium | reverse complement strand
ATGAAGAACAAGAAAGAAGCAGTAGTTGTATTCAGTGGTGGACAGGATAGTACCACATGTCTGGTATGGGCCACTAAGATATATGAAAAGGTTTATGCGATTTCATTTGATTATGGACAGAGGCATAAGAAGGAACTTGAGTGTGCGGCTGAAATAGCTAAGGAGCTGGGGGTTGAGCATACAGTGCTGAATCTAAATGAGTTAAACAACCTGGCGCCAAATGCACTTACAAGAGATGATATTACAGTAGATAAAGATAAGCCGGAGGAAGGTCCTCCAAATACATTTGTAGAGGGAAGAAATCTTCTGTTCCTTACATATGCGGCAATCTTTGCTAAGACACATGGTGTAACTGATGTAATCACCGGAGTATCTCAAAGTGATTTCTCTGGTTATCCTGATTGTAGAGATACATTTATTAAGTCGCTTAATACTACTCTTAATCTTGCGATGGAATATGATTTCTGTCTTATCACACCACTTATGTGGATCAACAAGGAAGAAACCTGGGAATTGGCAGATAGCGTTGGTGCATTTGACCTGGTAAGAAATAAGACTCTAACCTGCTACAATGGTATAATTGGTGATGGTTGTGGTGAGTGCCCTGCATGTAAGCTGAGACGCAGAGGTTTGGAGAATTATCTGGCGCGTAGAAAGTAATATCAAATTAAGGGGTTGGATGATATGAAGGAATTATTATTTGTAGTAAATCCTAAAGCGGGAAGGACCGTTATAAAATCTGAACTTATTGATATCCTTGAGATTTTTTCCGATGCAGGATATCGTGTTGAGGTCTATCCAACTAAAGGGCAGGAACAGACAGAGCAGTTTGTATTTGAAAATGCAGAGAAGTTTGATCTTGTGGTATGTGCTGGTGGTGATGGAACCCTGGATAACACAGTGGGTGGCATCATGAAACTGGAGAGAAAACTGAAGCGAAGAATTCATCTGGGTTACATACCTTGTGGAAGTACAAATGATTATGCGAGAAGCCTTAGGATGAGTTTTAATCCTGTTCAGGCTGCAAAAGACATTGTGGAAGGCGAGATATGTCATGTGGATGTGGGAAAGCTGGAGAATACATTTTTTATCTATGTAGCAGCCTTTGGTGCATTTACAGATATTTCTTATTCAACACCACAGAATTTGAAGAACGCACTTGGCCATGCGGCTTATGTACTTGAAGCCAGCAAGACTTTGTTCAACCTGAAGAGCTATAATCTAAAGATATACTTTGATGGTGAAGAGGTTGAGGGTGACTTTATCTATGGACAGATTACAAATTCACTTTCGGTTGGTGGATTTAAAAATATAGGTTCGAAGGATATGTCCTTCTCTGACGGACTGTTTGAAACGGTTCTTATTAAGACTCCGGCTACACCGGTGGAGCTTCAGAGAATTATCAATAGTCTTCTGATAGATGATCTTGAAGATGACATGATAGTTTTTAGAAAATCCTCCCGTGTTGTAGTTAAATCTGCAGAAGAGCTTCCTTGGACAGTTGATGGAGAATACGGTGGAAGCTATAAGACAACTAGCGTATCAAATATTAGAAAAGCAGTATCCATGACACTTAGAAATAAGAGTGCATTCCCTGGATAGGGGAAGTGCACTCTTTTTCTTTATATTTTGTGAAAAATATGGTAACATATATTATCTATGTGCTGATTAACAGCCTACCTTTAAGTGACTATAGGGAACTATAGGGGAGATTATTAGATGAGAAAAAGATTGAGACAGTGCGAATATCTGATAGTACTGTTGTTCAAAATTATAATGTATTTTCTTGTGTTCTGGATTTTCTATAGATTTTACGCTATAGATAACTGGCAGATGCTTAATGTAAACAGAACTTCCGCGGTAACTACTATTAGTTACCTTCTTTCGGGTTACCTATTTCTTAATATATATGGTGGATTTGATATAGGTAAAAGAAAGAGTAAACCGATTATTATATCTATAAGTTTGGCGGCGGCTCTTACGGATATTGTTGCATATGTAATGCTCTGTGTCATGAATACAAATGAAAATAATAACACCACATTTGTGTTTGAACAGCCATGGCTTCTGTTGGTTATTTTTGCGTTACAGAATCTGGTTATAAATATTTGTACATACGGCGGAAACTGGGTTTATTTCAAAATATATGAGCCGGAGAAGGTTCTTATTATCACTTCATCACAGCGCTCTCTAAATGAGATTAGCAGAAGTGTTAAGAAGTATAAGCTCCAGTACAAAATATGCAGAAATATGGATTACCGTAATGAAGGACTTAGGGATGCTATTCCAAAGTATGACACCATCTTTGTGTATGATGTTCCAATTCAGGAACGAACCCAGATTGTGGAATTCTGCTATCAGAATATGAAGAATGTTTATATTAATCCGGAAATGGCGGATGTGGTGGAGCGAAATGCGCATCATGTTATTCTGGATGATGTATCCCTCTTCGAACTTTCATCTCTGGGCCTTAGACCTGAGCAGAGATTTGTGAAGAGATTCTTTGATATTGTGATTTCAGTTATAGCGCTATTGGTAACATTTCCAATTATCTTTATATGCGCAGTTGCTATTAAGATTGAAGATGGTGGAAGTGTATTCTTTAAGCAGAGTAGAGCTACAAGGGGCGGAAAGATTTTCGCTGTTTATAAGCTCCGTACCATGAAGGAAAATGTTGAGAATTATCTTTCTGTGGTAGATGATGAGAGAATTACAAAGGTAGGTCAGTTCCTGAGACGATTCAGAATTGACGAGATACCTCAGTTTATAAATGTTATAAAGGGAGAGATGTCAGTGGTAGGTCCAAGACCTGAGATGCTGGCAAACATATTTAACTATACAAATGATCTTCCTGAATTCGAGTACAGACTCAGAGTTAAAGCAGGAATTACAGGTTATGCCCAGATTGCCGGAAAGTATAATACTTCTCCAAAGGATAAGCTGGTGCTGGACCTTATGTATATCGAGGAATATAGTCTTTGGATGGATATTAAGATGATATTCCAGACCCTCATAGTTATCTTCAAAAAAGATTCAACAGAAGCATTTTCAAATGAAACTGAAACAACCTATGAGAAATATTATGAATCTATGTATCCAGGGGAGGTTATGGAGAAGGCAGAATGAGCAGCGCAATAGATATATTACTTGCAACCTATAATGGGGGAGAATTTATTGATAAACAGATCAAGTCACTGGTCACACAGGACCGTGATGATCTGGATATAGATCTTAGACTTATAATTCGTGATGATGGTTCAACGGACAATACTCTTGACATTATCAAGAAAAGACTGGAGTACTACAGAGCCAAGAGAGAAAATCCTATGGAAGTGCGTATCCTGGATGATAGCACTCCTACAGGTTCACCATCAGGCAATTTTTTGAAATTGTTAAATGTAACAAATGCCGACTATGTGATGTTTTCTGATCAGGACGATATGTGGTACAGACGCAAGGTAAAAACCACATTTGAATGTATGAAGAGATTGGAAGTGAAGTATGGCGAGACTACTCCGCTGATGGTGCATACGGATCTTTCTCTTATGGATGAAAGTGGAAAGAAGATAGCTCAGTCTTTTTATGAGTATCAAAAGCTTCCGATTCAAAAACCGTCAAAATCCGGTAGTGGTTCTTCATTTAGCCTTGATTCGCTAAATAGGCTGTTGATCCAGAATACAGTTACAGGTTGTACAGTTATGATGAATAAGGCTGCGGCTGATCTGCTTAGAAAAGCTCCTGTATCTGAAATGGTTCTCATGTTCGATCATTATGCGGCTATTCTAGTGGCTGCCACTGGACATATAGCATTTGTGGATGAACCACTGATCAGATATAGACAGCATGGTGGAAATATGGTAGGTGCTCATGCGGCTGATAGTAAAGAAGAGTACAAGAGACGACTTGATTTTGGAAGAGAGAAGTTCCTGAAGGATATGGATCTCAGCTACAGACAGGTTGGATATATCGTAAAGAGATATGAGGATGAAATCCGTAAAGCAAAAGGTGAAGAGACAGTTGAACTCCTGAAGGAGTATTCAAATCTGATCATGGCAGGAAAGCTGGAGAGACTTCAGTTCTTCCAGAAACATGATGTATATAAGAATGGTGCACTTAAGAAACTGGTGCAGATGATCTGGTGTTAGTTATGAAGATTACAGGCGGAATAGTAACATATAATAATTCAAAAACTATAGAGCGTTGTATAAGGTCAGTGCTTGAGGAAACTTCAAGAAAGAATTCCGGGTTTGATTATGATTTTAAACTTTATGTTTATGACAATGGTTCCACTGATGAGACAGTGGAGATAATCGAGCGGGAATTCCCTGAGGTTACTCTTATTAAGGATACAAAGAACCGTGGGTTTGGAGCGGGACATAATGCCATAATAAAGAGAGTCAGCAGTGAATACCATTTTGTGATCAATCCTGATATCTATATTGATATGGATTCTATCGGAGCATTGACAGAGTATATGACCACTAATCCGAAAGTTGGACTTATAACACCGAAGATTCTAAACAATGATGGTACTGAGCAGTATCTTCCAAAGTATTGCCCGACTGTAAGATATGTATTTGTAAGTAAGCTTCCGGGATTTCATTTCCTGAGAAGAAGATATACAAGGCAGGCAGAAGAGCTAAATGAGCCAACAGACATTGAGTTTTGTACAGGCTGCTTCTTTGGCGCCAGAACTATATATCTGAAAAGACTTCGTGGATTCAGCAATAGATATTTCATGTATTGCGAGGACTCGGATCTTTCCAGAAGAGTCAGAGAAGGAAGAAAGAAGATTGTGTTCTATCCTTATGCTACTGCATATCATAACTGGCAGAGGGATAATACAGGAAATTTAAAGGGTATATATAGATTTATTCGTTCACTTCTGGTTTATTTCAAGAAGTGGGGATGGGAATTCTAGCGAAGAATCTTTGTTGAGAGGTTGATCGTTGAAACGAAAAGAGCTTATAAAAGTAAATATAATCAATATAGTAATACTTGCATTGGTGGTTCTGTTTAAGGTTGCTACAGGGCTTCTCTTTAATGACCATGATGGTGGATCTGCAATGTATACCTTGACCAATATAATTACTGTAGGCCTTCTACTTGGCTGGGCTGGTTATACAATATATTCGAATATGTCAGTATTAAAAGAAGATGAGACTGATGAAAAGAAGAAATTTTCTAGATTAAGGAATAGAATCAGTAAAGCAGGTAACTTAAAGTTTTTTGTAAATGAGAGAAATCATTTTATTAAAATGTGGGATAGTATTCAGTCTCGAGAAAACTATTTTCTCAGTGACGAAAGAGACGAGAGGGTAAGAGAACTATACATACTTACCCGTAATCAGATGTATAGATATATAACGGATGCTGCTGATTATCTAGAGTCCTATGATTACTATTCAGGTAAAGATTCAGGATATCTAAAGGGTGTGTGTGAAGAGTCACAGATACTTCTGGATAAATTCAATAAGATGGTAGAACTTTCTGTATCGGTTGATGATGAAGTGTTTTCGTATGATACCAGAGAAATCGATGATATGATCGAGGCTCTGGAAATGATGAAAAAATCCGGTAAAAATAAACTGGAAATCTAATATAAATCTAAAAGCGAATCTATAACAGGTCTAAATGTGAGCATCTCGAAAAATCTGGAAAAGGCTAGTGATAAATCTTACAAATAGCTAATAGACATCTAGAAATAGGTGATAGATTTAGATAAATAGATGGAGGAAATATTATAAGAAATGAAGAAAAGTAATGTAGCGATTATTCTAGGAATCGTATTTGCAGTAGTTATTGTCCTGATGATTGGTATATTTGCCATAGTTAAATCTTCAAACGGAAAAACAACTGCTCAAATGCTGAAGCATATAAAGGTTTCAAAGGCAGAGCCAGTTAAAGCTCCAATTTCGCTGGACGACAATTCTCTCTATGATGAGCTTCCTGATATTTCAAAATATCCAGTAGCTGTTCAGGGAAATGGTCAGCTGGATGTGGAAATATTTACTTCTGGTGAGAAGGCTGGAAATGGTAATGATAGCTGGCTTATAGATGTTGCCAATAAGTTCAATAAAGAGGGAAAGGAAGTTAATGGAAAATCTGTTTCTATGACAGTTCGTTCAGTTCCATCAGGTACTGCGGCCGATTATATCATTTCCAATAAATATCTTCCTGATATATATACTCCAAGTAATACTCTGTTTGGAGAGTATGCGATAGTTAATGGTGGAAATCTTGAACTTTATAAGGATAGACTGGTGGGAAATACGGCTGGTATTCTTGTGAAGAAGGGTGCATATACTGAGTTTAAGGATGTTATATCTGCTGTTCAGAGTGGTCAGTTAAATATGGGATATACAAATCCACAGACAAGTGCAACTGGTCTTAATCTGCTGGTTACTCTTTTACAGGATGGTGAAGATAACTTCACCAAGTTTAATCAGAATATTCCATATGTTGCTTATACTACTCAGCAGATGAGAGATAGTGCTTCAAATGGTAAGCTGGATGCAATCCTTACTGAGTATCAGACCTATATCAATGACGAAAATCTTAAAAGTGTATATGATTTTATACCATTTGGTATGAGACATGATAATCCTGCATATATTTGTGATAAGGCGGGAAAAACTGATGAAGATCTTCAGGCTATAGATGAAGTAATCAATTACTGTCTTAGTTCTGAGATGCAGCAGATTGCAACCAATAAGGGCTTCAATGCAAATGATGATTATAAGACAGATCTTAACTTCACTGGTGCTGAGGTTTCACAGGCTCTTACAAGCTATAAGCTGACAAAGGATAATGGTAAGGATATCATTGCTGTATTCGTGGCAGATTGCAGTGGAAGTATGTATGGAGATCCTATGAATCAGCTTAAGGAATCTCTTTCAAATGGTATGCAGTATATAAATGAGAATAACTATGTTGGTTTGGTAAGTTATAGTGATGATGTTACTATCGAAGTTCCGATAGCTAAGTTCGATATGAATCAGAAGGCTTATTTCCAGGGCGGTATAAATGGACTTAAGGCAAATGGTTCAACAGCCAGCTATGATGCGGTTGTAGTAGCTATGGATATGATTGAAGAAGCTAAGAAAGATCATCCAGATGCAAAGGCTATGATATTCCTTCTTAGTGACGGATATCAGAATGTGGGCTATGGCATGGGAACCATAACACCAGCTCTTAAGGAATCTCAGATTCCGGTATATACAATTAGTTATACAGCCGAAGCTGATACAGATGCTATGAAAAAACTGTCAGAGATAAATGAGGCAGCAACAATCAACGCTGACAGCGAGGATATTGTGTACAAGATTAAGAGTTTGTTTAATTCACAGATGTAAGAAAGGCTAAGGTGCCTGACCCCATTACAAAAATGTTACATGCGTAACACTTTTGTAATGGGGTCAGGCACCTTATTTGAGTGTAATATTAATCTCCAACTTCGTATGAAATCTGCTGACCACCGATTCTTCGTGAGAATTCTTGGGATAATTCATCATTCATACTGGCGCCATTAGTTTTTGTATTTCCAGTATATGCTATAGCTGACGCGCCGTATCTAACTTCTCCACCTTCGGAAAAGTCTATATCTACCTGATAAGTCTTCCACTTTCTTGCATTAACATGAAGTTCTTGATTTTCGAAGATAACCTCGGTATTCCATCCTCCGTGAGTAGCGCCTTCCAAAAGTCCAGCTTCTACAAGTGCATCGGCAACCATCTGGTTAGAACATCTAACCTGTCTACCGCTTACATACACATATGATCTATCATAAACACCTGTACCCTGGACTAGTTTACCATTTTTGTAGGTGCCTGACCCGGCTGCTGTATCGCCCCAGTCGGATTCGGCAGCGTACCTTATAACAGTGTCAGCTATCAGACGTGCGTTTTTGACGTCCTCAGTCTCTCGTGCTTTTTCGACATATCTGAGCACCCCCGCAGCAATGCCTGATGCGAGTATAGCCATGATAGCAATCGTGATTATAAGTTCCACCAAGGAGAAACCTTTATTTAATTTTTTTATTCTGTAGTGGATGATAGTTGGAGGATATAGTATGATAACATTAGTTGAATAAAAGTGAAGAGAAAGGAGGCTTTATGATAAAAAATATAGCTGCAGTTGTTTCTGGAATGGATGAAGAATATCCATATCATATCATAAATGGAATAAATGACTTTGCCAGGGAACACGACTTGAATGTCTCATACTTTGCTGCGTTTGGTGGTATTATTGACAGCAAGGACTTCGACTTTGGTGAGTTTAGCATATATGGTCTTCCTGATTTTTCCGCATTTGATGGGGCTCTTCTGCTCAGTAATACATTTGCAAATGAAGTTGTAAGGGAGCGGATTATTGAAAGAGTAAAATCAGCAGGGATTCCTACGGTTATTTTTGAATGTGATGATTATGAAGAGTTTTACAATGTATATATCGATAATTATTCTGTGATGAAGAAATTGGTTGAACACTTGATAACAGATCATGGAGCTAAGGTCTTTAACTTTATAGCTGGTCCAGAAAGTAATCCAGAGGCACAGGATCGACATCGGGCTTTCCGTGATGCTTTGAAGGAACATAATATAGAGTTTGATGATAGAAGATTTTTCAATGGAAGATTTAGAAGTTATGATGGAATAAAAGCTATAGAAGATTTCATTGAGTCGGGACTTGAGCTTCCTGATGCCTTTGTGTGCGCAAATGACAGTATGGCACTTACTGCCATGAGTAAGCTTCAGCGTATGGGATACAATGTTCCCGAGGATGTTATCGTGACTGGATTTGATAATACTTTTAATGCTCAGAACTCATTTCCTACTCTAACAACAGTGGAGCGCCCGGTTTATGATTCGGGTTATAAGGCCTGTCATGTTTTATTTAATCTGATGAATGGTGAACAGCAGCCGAAGAGTATTCCGATGGAGGCTGAACCTGTTTTTGGTCAAAGCTGTGGATGTGGCAAACACAACTTTGAAGATATGAGAGAGTTTAAGCGTGATGTGTATCTTCGCTTGGAACGGACCTACACCAATGTTCATATGCTGAATCGTCTGATTGCCGGGCTTGCAGGTTCCAAGAATATGACTGAATGCGTGGAGGCTATATCTCAGATTGTAAAGACTCTGGAAATGGAAAAGTTTAGTCTCTGTCTTATCGAGGATTGGGAGAATACATTCCATACATTATCTCTTGCTGATAAGGATGCCTCTTATCCTGAATATATGACGGCACCGCTTATCTGGGACAGAGGCAGGAGGATGACTCTAAAACGATTTCCAAGTAGTCAGCTTCGACCGATTCCATTTGAGACTGGAGGTAATATCAGTTATTTTCTTCCGCTGCATTTTTCAGAGAGAGTTTTGGGTTATCTGATAGTGACCAATAATGATTTTCCAATATACAGTATGCTTTGCCATACACTTACGATGTGTATAGGAAATGCAATCGAAAATGTTTCGAAATTTAGCGTTCTTGATCCCCTTTGTAAGATTGCCAATCGTAATGGTTTTACTCGAACTTCTGAGGAGCTTTTCAAGGATTGTATTGCTGAGAATAATACGCTGATGATAAGTTTCATAGATCTGGATGGTTTGAAGATAATCAACGATACCTATGGCCATAAGGAGGGAGACTTTGCTATACAACAGGTGGCCATGGCTCTAAGTGGATGTTGTAGAGGAGACGCGGATATCTGTGCCCGATTTGGTGGTGATGAGTTTGTGGTTTTATGTTCAAATGTGTCAGAGGGCTTTGAGAAGGATTTCGAAGCAAGACTGGATAACAAGATGGCGGAGATAAATGCAAATATTGACAAACCTTACCAGGTATCGATAAGTTATGGAAGTGTAGTTACAACACCTAAATTTGGAGATAAGCTTTCGGATGTTATTCAGGAGGCTGATGGTATAATGTATGCTGCCAAAAGAGAAAAGAAAAAGTTTATATGACAAAGCTGTTTGTATGTGCTAAACTATGAAACGGTTCGTGAATAAGGCAAATGATTTTCTTCGCAAACTGTTTATTGCTAGAACAAGATTGATAATATGAAAATTTTTAAATGAATTAAAGGAGATAGATGATGAGTCACGATAAGTACGAAAGTCCGCTTTGTGGAAGATATGCAAGTAAAGAGATGCAGTATATCTTCTCACCTGACAAAAAGTTTAAGACATGGAGAAAGCTTTGGATAGCTCTTGCAGAGTCTGAGATGGAGCTGAACCTTTTAGGTGAGGATGGAAATCCTCGTATTACTCAGGCTATGATTGATGAGCTTAAGGCAAATGCTGATGACATCGATTATGATATGGCTAGAGAGGAAGAAGCTAAGGTAAGACATGATGTTATGGCACATGTTCATACTTACGGAGCTAAATGTCCAAACGCTGCTGGTATCATTCACCTTGGAGCAACAAGCTGCTATGTTGGCGATAACACAGATGTTATCATTATGACAGAAGGTCTGAAACTGGTTCGCAAGAAACTTCTCAATGTATTAAATGAGCTTTCAAAGTTCGCTATGGAATATAAGGACCTTCCTACTA
>CAMNGU010000093.1 GCA_946538525.1 uncultured Lachnospiraceae bacterium | reverse complement strand
AGAAGAAGATAATCAACTCCATCCTGAATGAACTTCTGAGCTGCTGTAATCTGCTCATCATTCTTTAAGCTGTAAGCAAAGGATGCATCATATCCATTTTCTGCACAGAACATAGCCTTAAGATCTTTATCGTTGGCTGTACGATATCCAGATTCGTTTGGATCGTTGTTGATGATTCCAACCTTGATAGTATCTCCACTAGAGTTCGAACTTGAACTAGTATCAGCAGTAGTAGCTGCACTATCTGATGATCCAGAATCTGATGAACCTGAATCTGTACTTCCACTTGCTCCACCACATGCTACAAGGCCAAGAGCCATAGTAGATGCCACAACAGTTGCCATGATTTTTTTACCGAATTTCTTCATTAAAAAACCCTCCATTTTCACTTTTTTATACTTGTTCAGGTCCTCAACCTGAACTACCTCGTTTTTGATGATACAAATATATCAGAATGAAAATGGATATTATACGGACTATCTTTTGAAAGTTTTTCAAATATTTACTCTGTCTGAAAAAGGCTATTTTTCAAGATTTTTTTAATATTTTATTTCAGGATTTTGATTTTTTATTTTGAGAAATAATCAAACAAAAATCCAACTTTTCATCAACCAATCGGTCAAAAAAAAGTTGGATTTTTTAATTCTTATTTTATTATTTTATGTTTTGTTAGTTTTTTTATGTTTTGTTGAATTTTTTATTCAGCCAAAAAAATTTAGTATTCTCTTTTATCTAAAAGAACCTGATTAAGAATCGTAATCTCATAATCCTCATCTCCAAGATCAACTGTCTTTACTGTATCATCAAGAGCAAATGCCTTCTCTCTAACATAGGTATATTTATTATATTCCTCACCATTTTTATATGCCTTGATTATTCTGGCAACCTCATTTCCCTGAAGTGGATTACATTCCACATCCAGCGCAATCTTTCCTTCTAACACCTTCGTCAGTCCTGAACGGGCAGCATCAAATGAAATGATCAAAATCTCTCCATTTTGTATATCTGTCCCTGCCGTTTTTCCAGCTTCCTCTATAGCTTCAATAGCACCTATGGCCTCGTTATCATTTTCGCAGTATACTACATTTATATCGTCATATTCACTAAGTAGATTCTGCATTACTTCCTTGCCTTTTGCCTGAGTATAATCTGCTGGAACTTGAGCTTTAAGATTCCAACCGTTCGCTTTACATGCAGACACAAGTCCGTTGGTTCTTCCAATCTGGGCAGTAGCACCAAGAGTTCCCTGAATATCAACTATATTAAGGTCTTCCGGTTTTATCCCTTTTGCTTCAGTGAAACTCTTCAACCATCCACATGCAATATCCGCCTCCTTGCTAAAGTCTGAACCAACCCAGGCAGTTACCAGAGATGTATCAGTTACCTTAACCTGTCTATCCACAACAAGCACAGGAATATTAGCATCCTTCGCTTCCTGAAGAACTGTATCCCAGCCCGTCTCCATAACTGGAGCAAGAACTATAAAGTCAACTTCCTGCTGAGTGAAGTTTCTTATGGCAAGGAATTGTTTATCCTGTTTCTGCTGCGCATCATCAAACATAAGCTCAAAGCCATTCTCCCTGGTCAAAGAATTCTTGATGGACTCCGTATTCGCAACACGCCAATCCGACTCCGCTCCCAGCTGCGAAAAACCTACAGTTATTGTCTCAACCGCATCACTCTCTGTATCAGCTTCTGGATTTACATTCTTTCCACACCCCGACACTGTTCCTAAAAGTAGGGACGCCGCCATTAATATGGATATTAAATTTTTTACATATTTATATTTTTTCAATTGATACTCCTATTATTATAATGCAGGAATACGAACTGTAACTACAGTGCCTTCTTCATACTCACTGTCAACCGAAAGACCATACCCCGATCCATACATCATCTCTATACGCTTCTCAACATTTGCCATACCGAAACCTCTCTGTTCATCCAGCACTATCTTTCCACTTATAAGGTCCCTTAATCTGGTAAGTTCCTCTTCATTCATTCCTATTCCTGAATCCCGAACGCTGAAGACCAATTCTTTATTCGATATTTTATTCGATGTTTTATCTATACTTTTATTCGAAGCATTTTTCTCTAGATTTATTTCCAAATTATTTTCTAAATTATTTTCGTTCTTATTTTCCAGATGTCCTTCAACTGTTATCTTTCCTCCACCACGCTTATTCTTAATGCCATGATAAAGTGCATTTTCCACAATAGGCTGAAGCGTAAGTTTTTGAATATGATAATCCAGAATATCATCATCTATATTTATCTCATAATCCAGAATATCCTGATATCTATATCTTTGTATTTCCAGATAATTCTTCACATGTTCTTTTTCATTTCGGATCGTTATCTCACTTTCACCTTTACTAAGGGAGATCCTGAAGAAGCTGGACAGCTCCTGAATAATCTGAATAGCTTTCTGATTTTCTCCAGCTTCTGTCATCCACACTATGGCATCAAGAGTATTATATAAGAAATGAGGATTTATCTGTTCCTGAAGAAGTCTTAGTTCAGCATCCTTGGCGTTTTCCTGCTCACGATGTATATCTTCGACAAGTGTTTCTATCTCCTTAACCATACTGTTAAAGCTTTCCGCCAGAGTCTTCATTTCATCATCCCTTTCCGGATGATAAGAAACCGTAAAGTCACCACCAGCAAACTTTTCAGTCATATCCACAAGCTCTGTGATAGGCTCTGTAATTCTCTGTGAAAGTCTTTTTGATAAGATATAAATAACAATTAGAATTATGACAAGAACCAGTACAGTAACCCTAATAGTGGTCAGCAAACTGGCTGCAACCTGACGACGAAGCATCTCCATATTTTCTGCTTCATCATAAATATATTTGTGAATATCTTCCTGAATAAGAGAAGTAAGAGTCCTGATATTCATATCAAGCATTTCCATATTCTCGTCGTAATGACCACCCTCTTCAACATTCTCCAAAATGTCATCCACTCGTTCATCCAGGATTCCCAATAGTTTGATAAGGGCATCCAGATCCGAACGCACATTTTCCTCTGTGGTCTTTTCCCGAAGCTCCTGAAAATGCTTCTTAGCATCACTAATAAGAGCTTTAGGATCCTCCCCTTCCAATTTTTCTTCAGCATCTGTCCAGTTGGCTGAACCTGTGATGATTCGGTACATCATCTCATCCATGGAATCCTTAAAGCTCATATTATATTCATTGGCACTTGTAATATTTCGAACCAGCAGATCATATTCCTGATAGAAACCATAGAGTCTGAAGATTGTAATACTGAACAGAACTATAAGAGGAATAACACATATCCATATATACTTTATAAGCTTGGATTGTATCTTACTGCTGGACCGTTTTTTCAATCTGGTCTTAGCTCCAGATTCGGTGCCAGATTTTTTTGAATTATCGGATGTTGTAGAGTTTGTTTTTGAACTCATTTCGATGCACCGCTAAATCTTTCTAAAATTTCTAAGACTCTTTTTTCTTTCTCCTATATTCCTTTGGAGACATCCCCTGTGTCTTCTTAAAAATATAGCTAAAGTAATGAGGATCTCTATAACCCACTTCAAAACCTATCTCTGAAGTCTTCATTGATGTGCAGGTAAGCAGATCCTTTGCATTATCCATACGAACCTTGGTAAGATAATCAATAAATGTTTCACCTGTTTCTTTTCGGAATATAGCACTGAAATGATTAGAGCTGACATTTACATTTGAAGCCACAGACTGAAGAGACATCTCTTCATTTTGATAATTCTCCTGTATATAAGTCTTTGCCTTCTCAATAATCTCAGTATACTTCTTATCCGAAACCTGATTACGATAGTCAATCAGCCTGCGAAGCATTTGAACTATATATTCTCTGGCACTAGCTGCAGAATCCACATACCTTACAGGATCTTTAAGTTCCCCAAGTATTTCTGAACTTCTGTCATTGCTAGCCCCCATACTGTCAAGAAATGCAACTCCACTTAGAAGGGATTCTACAAGAACATACTGACGCAGCATCATGGAATCCATAGCGTCTTCTCCCAGACTAGCGAAATACTCATCCACCAGATCCTCTGTCTCGGAAAGGGTTCCATTTTTCAGAAAATGGAATATTGTTTTTTGAGAAACCATCTTAATATCAATACCGCTGATATCCAGTTCGCTGATATCAATATTCTTAATGTTTATATCATCCCCAGAATCCTTCTTTTCTGCCTCAATGCTCTCACGGAATTTTTCTCTATACTTTTCAACCATTTTAAATGGAGCATCATCCTGAACATAGAATACACAGCTTTCATCCAGCATATATCTTTCCGCAAATCTTCTGCTGGCATCTCGATAAGAAGTATTCACATCTCTGATTCTCTCCACTGGCTTTCCCACAGAAATGAAATACATCCAGTCAGAATAGTCGTTCATTATCTTCTTTATATTGTCAATGCCATTTCTAATACTTTCATCCATCTCCTCAGATGAATCAGCCTTTTGAAGAAAACATATAACATCTCCAACTTGTTCGTACAGATACACATTTGGAGATTCTGTAAAGGCTTCCTTTATTCTGCTGTAGATTTCTTCATTAACGCCTGAATATTCTGTAATCTCAGCACTATTAATATTCACTGGGAATATCTGGAACAAAACTATTGAATAGTAAGCGGCAGTTATATCTATTCCCAGGTCTCTACCCTGCTCAATAGATTCCTGCATAGATAGTCTGCCATCTATCATATCATGGATAAATTTCTGCCTTCCTAAAGAACGGATTTCCTCCATATCCTGAAGATATTTCTCTTTAGCTCTTTCTTCATCCTTTTCAACTTTTATGGCATCCGCGATTTTTCCCAACTCCTGCATCAGACTATCACCTGAAACAGGTTTAAGAATATATTCCTCAACCCCAATACTGATAGCCTGTTTAGCATAATTAAAATCATCATACCCGCTAAGCACAACTATCTTAATATTTGGCAGTTCTTTCTTAACAAGACGGGACAGCTCCAAACCATCCATAAAAGGCATACGAATATCCGTGATCAGGATATCCGGCTTTGTCTTAAGGATCTTAGGAAATGCCATCTCACCATCTCCTGCTTCTCCCACAAGTTCAAAGCCGTTCGCTTCCCAATTCAAGGATTTCTTTATTCCTTCGCGGATTGCATATTCATCTTCCACTAAAAAAACCTTAATCATAAAACCTCCCACAGCCCACTGAGAGCCGTCCCCCAACGGGCCTACTGGGCTAATTCTGTCCGTAATATGCATTCTCTCCATGTTTACGGAAGAAATGCTTATCTCTGATACAATCAGGCGCTGGCTTAACATCAGGATTTATAAGCTCAGTCTTAAGTGCCATCTTAGCAACTTCTTCAAGAACAACTGCGTTATGAACTGCTTCTGCAGCATCCTTACCCCATGTAAATGGACCATGATTTGTGCAGAGCACTCCTGGTGTATACATTGGGTTAAGTCCTCTCTCATCAAAAGTTTCGATGATAACAAGTCCAGTATTCTTCTCATAAGCTTCATCTATTTCTTCAGGTGTAAGACTCCTTGCACATGGAATCTCACCATAGAAATAGTCTGCGTGAGTTGTTCCATAAAGCGGAATACTTCTTCCAGCCTGTGCCCATGAAGTTGCTTCTGGTGAATGGGTATGAACAACACCCCCTATCTCCTCATATCTCTTATACAGTTCAAGATGTGTTGGAGTATCTGATGATGGCTTATACTTTCCTTCAACCTTATTTCCTTCAAGATCTATAACTACCATATCATCCGGAGACATAGTGTCATAATCCACTCCACTTGGTTTTATTACAAAGAGACCAGCCTCTCTATCAATACCACTAACATTTCCCCAAGTATATGTAACCAGTCCTCTCTTAGGAAGTTCCATATTTGCTTCAAATACTTTTATCTTTAATTCTTCTAACATTTCTATCTCCTATTTATGTCTCGTATTATTATCTTATTTTTTCTTATTTGTATCCCCTGTTCCGTCTTTTATAATTTCCTAGAGGACTTCTACTGCTGCCTTCTCAACAGGAATAGTAGCATTAAAGAGTTCCATAAACTTATCAAATCCAGCAACCTCATCAGCATCTGCTGTAATAGTTGTTCCTTCTTCTCCTGCAAAGATAGTTCCATTCAGGAATTCTGAAAGTGATACCTTGTTATTCATAAGATAAAGCGCAAGAACAGCCATTCCCCAAGCACCACCTTCACCAGCGGTTTCCATTACAGTGATAGGTCCACCTGTTGCCGCAGACATAATTCTCTGACCAACTTCCTTAGTCTTGAAAAATCCGCCATGGCCATAGAGCTTATCCACCTTAACATCTTCTTCCTTAAGAAGAATATCCAGTCCTACTTTTAATGTGCTGACAGCTGAATAAAGATGGAGTCTCATGAAATTGGCAAATGAGAAATCTGCATTTACCTTTCTCATAAACACTGGTCTTCCTTCATCAAATCCTGTTACCGGCTCACCAGAGAAATAGTTAAATCCAGCAAGTCCTCCACAATCAGGAGCACCATCTAAAGCTGCCTTAAAGAGAGTTGTATAAAGTTTATCTGTATCAACCTCTATTCCCATAGCTGCGCTATATTCTCTGAAAATGTTAGCCCATGCATTTATATCTGATGTACAGTTATTGCAATGAACCATGGCAACATCATCACCTACAGGGGTTGTAACCACATCTATTTCCTCATGTACTTTGCTAAGTGCCTTTTCCATAACTACCATAGCAAAGATAGAAGTTCCAGCAGACACATTTCCTGTTCTTACTGCTACACTGTTTGTAGCAACCATTCCTGTTCCTGCATCTCCTTCAGGAGGACACATAGGAATGCCAGCCTGAAGATTTCCACTAACATCCAGCTTTGCAGCACCCTCTGCTGTAAGAACACCTGCGTTTTCTCCAGCCACAAGAACCTTTGGAAGAATTCCGCGAATGTTCCACTCAAATCCATAATCAGCTAAAACCTTGTCGTATTTTGTAAGGTAATCTTCGTTATAATTTCTTGTTGTACTATCTATAGGGAACATACCTGAAGCATCACCAACTCCAAGAACCTTCTCTCCACTTAACTGCCAATGTATATATCCAGCAAGTGTTGTAAAGAAGTTAATATCCTTAACATGCTCCTCTTTATTAAGAATTGCCTGATGCAGATGTGCGATACTCCAACGCTGTGGTATGTTGAATCCAAACTCCTTTGTAAGAGCTGCAGCTGCTTCTTCAGTAATAGTATTTCTCCAGGTTCTAAATGGAACAAGAAGATTATCCTCTTTATCGAAGGCCATATATCCATGCATCATAGCACTGAAACCGATAGCTCCTGTTGTCTTGATAACAGTATCATACTGTTTCTTAACATCAGCCAAAAGATCTGCATAGGCTTCCTGAAGACCTTTCCATATCATTTCTAAGCTGTAAGTCCAGATTCCATCCACATACTGGTTCTCCCAGCCAAATCCACCCTGAGCAATAGGATTTCCTTTATCATCTACCATAACTGCCTTGATTCTTGTTGAACCAAACTCAATTCCTATAGCTGTTTTCCCCGCATCAATTAATTCTTTTGTACTCATATAAAGCTCCTTTCACTTCACATTCTAACTCATGATTATTTTATCCCAAATCATCATATAAAAAAATGTAGTATCTTATCTGTTTTTTGTAATATTTTACGATGTATAGATTACTGTATAACTTACTATAAATCTCTCGATTTAGAATCCTTTACTGTGAGAATACTTTTACTGTGAGAATACTTCATCGGCATATCTTACAGTTGCCATAGCATCTTTTGCGTAGCAGTCCGCTCCAATTGCATCAGCATACTCCTGTGTCATTACCGCTCCACCTACCACAACCTTTGTATCAGGTTTCTTCTCTCGAAGAAGTTTGATGGTATCTTCCATACTTACAACGGTAGTAGTCATAAGCGCGCTAAGTCCAATAAGTTTTACATCATCTTCTACTGCTCTATCTACGATGACTTCCGGTGGAACATCTTTTCCAAGGTCGATTACATCATAACCATAATTTTCTAACATTACCTTTACGATATTCTTTCCTATATCATGAATGTCACCTTTTACTGTAGCTATGATAACCTTGCCCTTCATCTCTCTAGGCTTACCAGCCAGTGAAGCCTTTACCACCTCAAATGCCGCCTTTGCTGCATCTGCACTTAGCAGAAGCTGAGGAAGGAATACCGTTCCCTTTTCAAAGCCCTTTCCTACTTTATCAAGAGCAGGTATAAGTTCATCATTTATTATTTCAAGAGCATCCCTGGACTTAATAGCTTCCTTCATAGCATTTTCAGCAACTCCCACCATACCTCTCTCGATAGCATTTCCAAGAGCTGACTGCGCTTCGCCTTGGTTTCCTGCAGCATCAGCCACAGCTCCACCTGTTCCAGCAGCGCCTGAAGCTGCACCTCCTGTAGAGATAGTCGCTACAGTGGCATTGGCATAGGCCTCAATAAATCCCATACACTGAGGATCCATATCTGAAAGCGCCAGGAACGATCTATAAGCTGCCATCATCTGATCATTATTCGGATTAACGATAGCAAATGAAAGTCCCATCTGCATAGCCATCGTAAGGAAATACGATGTTATAAGTGCTCTCTGCGGAAGTCCAAATGATATATTTGAAACACCAAGTATTGAATGTCCATTATACTCATCCCTTATTCTTCTAATGGTCTCAAGAGTTGTAACTGCTGAAGAAGAGTCAGAGGAAATAGTCATGCAAAGACCATCTATAACAATATCTTTTCTAGGAATTCCATACTCATCAGCTGCCTTATATATTTTCTCAGCCACAGCAATTCTTCCATCAGCTGTTTCAGGAATTCCATCCTCATCAAGAGCAAGTCCAACCAATACACCACCATATTTCTTGACCAGTGGCATAACCATCTTAATAACCTCTTCCTTACCATTAACAGAGTTGATCATGGCTTTACCATTATAATACCTAAGTCCTTGCTCAAGAGCTTCCGGATCAGTTGTATCCAGCTGAAGCGGAAGACCTGTCACTCCCTGAAGTCTGGTAACAACCTGTCGCATCATCTGTGGTTCATCAATTTCAGGAAGTCCCACATTTACATCCAGAATGTCTGCTCCCGCATCCTCCTGCTCAAGTCCCTGAGATAAAATGTAATCTATATCTGCATCTCTAAGAGCCTGCTTGAACCTCTTCTTTCCAGTAGGATTGATCCTCTCACCAATAAGTATAGGTTTCTTATCACAGACTACTGCCTGACAGAATGATGATACAACAGTAATCTCTTTAAATGTGTTAGGTTTAAACTCAATTTTTCTAACTTTTTCAATAGTCTGCCTGATATGCTCTGGAGTTGTTCCACAGCATCCACCCAGAACCTGAACACCCATCTCAGCAATCTTAGCCATTACATCTGAAAACTCTTCTGGAGCAACATCAAAAACTGTCTTACCACCTTCAGTTCGAGGAAGACCAGCATTTGGATTTACGACAATAGGAACTGACGCAACCTCTACCAGTCTTTCTACCATTGGAATCATAAGGTCCGGACCCATTCCACAGTTCATACCAAGAGCATCAACGCCAAGACCTTCCAACATTGCAACTGTAGAATCAACATTTCCACCTGTAAGCAGCTTTCCCTTCTGATCATATACAGTAGTTACGATTATAGGTAAGTTCGTATATTCCTTCGCAGCTAAAACTGCCGCCTTGGCCTCATAACTGTCGCTCATAGTCTCAATAAGTATTAAGTCGCCACCAGCCTTCTCGCCAGCAGACATGACCTCCCCAAAAACCTCAACTGCTTTGTCAAAGCTAAGATCCCCCATTGGTTCAAGAAGTTTACCCGTAGGACCAATATCTACAGCAATATAGGCATCTTCCCTTCCAGTATTTTTCATGGCCTTCTTGGCGAGCTCCACAGCTGCCGTCATCAGTTCTTCAACTCTTCCTGGAAACTTGAAGCTGTTGAGACCAAATGTGTTGGTATTGAAAATGTCAGAACCTGCTTTCAGATAACCTTCATAAAGCTGAATTATTATATCAGGATGATCCACATTCCATGTCTCCGGAAGTTCACCACCTTGCAGCCCATGTTCCTGTAAAAAAGTTCCAGTACCACCATCACAGAACAGCCATTCTTTTCCTAATCTTTCTCGTAAATCTTTTTTCATATTTATTTCTTTCTATTAATTAAAATTTTATTATTCTTTTTATTATTTTTTAGATTATATTTTTGTTTATATATTCGATTTTATTTTCTATTTTTTCGTTATATTATTAAGATCTTTTTTTCAAAAATATAAAATCTTCACACATAAATTCGCCCCACATTTTCAGTGGGGCACTAGTAAATATTTAGCAGCCGCTTATATTTTAATATTTGAACTAATGATTTACAATATAAAACTTCTTAGAAAAAAATCAGCAGAACCAAAACGATCCCGCTGACCTTAAGATTTTAACTAAATTAGTGGACATACATGCCCTAAATACACTTAGTCAGATACGATCCTATAATATGCATTTGATGTTATCTTATAGATTACTCC
>CAMNGU010000092.1 GCA_946538525.1 uncultured Lachnospiraceae bacterium | reverse complement strand
GGCGCTTTCATCTCGGTAATTGAATTACCGAGGATTCCCGCTTAGGTATCCTAAAGAATCCGGAAATTCTGTTTTATAGAGTTCATCATAAATAGCCTTTAACCCTTTATCACTTTTCAGCTTTTTAAGTGCATTACCTTCAATCTGTCTAACTCTTTCTCTGGTAATTCCCAGTACAGAACCAGCTTCCTCTAAGGTAAACCTTCTGCCTTCATATAAGCCGAATCTAAGTGAAAGAATAGTTTTTTCTCTATCAGTCAACTTACTCTTCTCAAATCTATTAAGAATTTCATCTTTCATTATATCATCGAGACAGTTTTCTGGCTGAACACTTGTTTCATCCGCTAAGATATCAGAGAAAGTATATTCTTCTCCATTACTTACAAGTGTACGGTCCAAAGAATCTGTCTGCATACTTTGAGTAAGGATTTCTTCAACCTCCTGCTTGCACATATCTAATGCATCAGCAGTCATCTTATTAAGTTCATCTACGGTTATATCTTTATGTTCCGCTCTGATTTCACTCTGAATATTCTTAATCTTCTTAAGTTTCATATAGTAGTGTTCTGGATGTCTTATGGTGTCTCTTCCTTCATATATTCCTCTGAATATTCTCTGCCTGATCCAATAAACAGCGAAGGTTGAAAATGCAGAACCTTTGCTAGGATCAAATCTATCTATAGCATTCATCAGACCTATATTTCCATAACTTATAAGGTCTTCCTTATCCAGTTTTCCCATGTCATTTACTTCATTTTTAATGACCATGGTAATAAGTCCTTGATTACTTAATGCAATTGTATCTCTTGCAGCTTTGGCTTCAGGTGTAAAGGTATAGCCGTTCTTTGGTCCCTCAGCAGTTTCAAGCTTAGAGTCTGTATTTGAATCTGTATTTGAGTTTGTATTTGGAGTTGTCATTGTATCAGTTTTAGGAGTTCTTCCGGCCCACATAATTTCAGTCAGTTCCTTCATCTCTTCTTTTGATAATGACTTTGTTAATGATTTTGTTAATGACTTTGTTAATGACTTTGAAAGAGACATACTATTCTGTTTATTGTTTTCAATATTACTTAAATTTTCCATATCTTTTATCTCCTTTTTATCTTCACTTTTATACATCTAATTAATAGAACCAATCAATTTAACGAATTTATACAACTAATAATATCTACAAAAATGTGTGTTTTATAATCTGCCTAAATTTTTCCCTTAGTATCTTATCTGGTTAGAATCTAATCTAACTATCATATATCTGTCTAATATCTGTCTAATAATCTAGTGTTTTCATAATTTAAAGTTTCATTATTTAAAGTTTCAATAATCTAGAGTTTACAAAATTTTAGTGTTTCAAAAAATCGGTACTAACTACCGAGTTGGAGTCCAGTCCAAATCGGTAATCAGAAAGAGTTCCTGAAGTGGAACATCCAGCACACCGGTAAGTCCGGCAAGCTTTTCATAATCAGGATATGCCTCACCTTTTATCCACTTATATACTGCCTGTGGAGTAACCCCAAGCTGATAGGCAACATCCTTAACCTTAAGATGTCTTTCATTAATAAGTCTTTCAAGTTTCTTGGGAAATTCTTCATAGTTAAATGTTTTCATAATTTTGTTCCTCCTCGTCTATCGTTCACTAAATACAATTTGTCAAAGAGTTACTTAAAACATTCGAGTAAAAAGGGGCTAGTATCCCCATCTACTACTTAGTGTAACCTACCGCCCGAAAAAAAATTTGCACATTTTTCGTAGGATTTTAGCGCATAAAAGGCCATGATATACCGAATAACTTTTACAGTTACAAAATGGAATATCTTCAAGGAGCGCAAAATAACACTACATACTAAAATTTTTAATCTACAGCACGCTACTTTACTTTGAGTTAAAAACCTTTAGTCGGAAACTAACTCGATTATTAAATTGTCAATTTGTCCAATTCATAAAATTGGATATTAAGTTTTGGATATTAAGTTTTGATATTAAGTTGTTAAAAGATATGAAATTGTAATACGCTACATGTTACTTAACATGTATGTCAGAGCATCCTGCAAAACAGAAAGAGGAAGGCTTTTACCGTGGCCTTGACTGAAATTATTTGTTTTAACAAGAAACTCTATGTGTGTCTAATGTGTCATTTGCGTCTTCAACGGTGGAAGACTGCACGATAGAATATACCAGAAAAAGGAGATGATTGTCAATAGCAAATCATCTCCTTTTTAAAAAAATTTTTATTATTTTTGTTTTTAAGTTTTAAACGGCTATTTCTAGCCATTTTTATAGTCTATAAAAAACTATTAAAATTGTTTAAATCCGAAATATATCGATCTTTTTAGTAATTCTGTTCGCTTACTTCGAAAAAGCTCTGTGGATGAGCACAAGCTGGGCAAACTTCAGGAGCCTTAGTTCCGACTACAATATGGCCACAGTTACGGCACTCCCATACCTTAACCTCGCTCTTCTCAAATACCTGCTTTGTTTCTACATTATTAAGCAGAGCTCTATATCTCTCTTCATGATGCTTTTCAATAGCTGCAACAAGGCGGAACTTCTCAGCAAGCTCTGGGAAACCTTCCTCTTCAGCTGTCTTAGCAAATCCATCATACATATCTGTCCACTCATAGTTTTCTCCGTCTGCAGCAGCATTCAGATTTGCTATAGTATCTCCCAGCTCTCCCAGCTCTTTGAACCACATCTTTGCATGTTCCTTCTCATTATCAGCTGTCTTAAGGAAAAGAGCTGCGATCTGCTCATAGCCTTCCTTCTTAGCTACTGAAGCGAAATATGTATATTTATTTCTAGCCTGTGACTCTCCAGCGAATGCAGTCTGAAGATTCTTCTCTGTCTGTGTTCCAGCATACTTATTTGCTGAAGCTGGAGCATCCTCGATTAATTCAAGATTATCTCCATCAACACCACATACTGGACATACAGCTGGCTCACCATCTGCTACTTCAAAAATCTCACCACAAATCTTACATCTGTACTTTGCCATCTTATAACCTCCTATTATGCTAAGTATTATTCCTGTCCAAACAACTTATCAATTTACTTGTTCAAACATTAGTCCTTGCTATTAGATTATTCTATAGATTTTCTTATAGATTATCCTAATAGATTTTCCTAATAGTTCTTCCTAATAGAAAAACATAAGCTCAGTATATCCTAACTTGGTGACTTAGTCTACACTAATCACAATAAGATAACAGCGTACTTTTTCTTTGACATTTCGTTTATTCTGCTCATTGTATTAAGTAGCAAAAAATGATAAAATCGAGTTCGTTATGAATAGTTCAAACAATACATTAAAAAATTATAGGAGAGGACTCGTAGCAGGCATTCCAATAGCTCTGGGATATCTGTCGGTGTCCTTTACTTTTGGAATAATTGCCATCAAATATGGACTGACAGTCTGGGAAGCAACTCTCATATCCATGACCACAGTCACATCAGCGGGACAATTTGCCGGCGTTCAGATGATGCCTGTTCCGGGACTTTGGCTGGATATGCTTATTTCCCAGCTCACCATAAATGTACGATACTCATTTATGTCCATCGCACTCTCTCAGAAGCTGGACAAGAAATTCAGTGGAATCTGGAGATGGTTGCTGGGATTTTTTATTACGGATGAAATATTTGCAGTTGGAATTACAGAAGAAAATGTTACTCGTTCATTTTTCTTTGGACTTTCAACACTCCCTTGGGTAGGTTGGAGTCTAGGAACTTTTCTGGGAGCTTTCTTAGGAAATATACTTCCTGCCAGTGTCATGAGTGCACTTGGTCTTGCTCTCTACGGTATGTTTGTTGCAATCGTAGTTCCTGAAATGAAAAAAGAAAAGGCTGTTATCATAGCAGTTGCAATCGCCGCTTTATTAAGCATAGCTTTTACCTACGCACCTATATTAAACAAGGTATCTGTTGGTATCTCCATAAGTATCTGTGCCATCGTAAGTGCTGCTATTGTTGCTATCATAAAGCCTATTGAAAATAGTGAAAACGCTGAAGGAGGTACGGTATGACAAATAAAACCTTCTTCATATATTTAGCGATAATGGTCATTTCCACATATCTGATCAGAGCCATCCCATTTGTGCTGGTAAAACATCAGATACAGAATAAGTTTATACGATCATTCCTTTACTATATTCCATATGCAGTGCTGACAGCTATGACTATCCCAGCTATCTTTACAGCTACTGAAAGCTTCATATCCGCAGCTGTGGGATTCGTGGTTGCTGTACTCCTGGCCTTGAAGGGTAAGAGCCTGACAGTTGTTGCCCTCGCCTCCTGTGCTGCTGTATATGTGGTGGAATTAATAATAAGTTTTATATAAGTTTATAGAGAATACATTATGAATAAATTACTTGTACTGCTTTTCCTGTTTTCTGCAGGAAGTGTAACAGGCTGGCTGATAGAACTCTTCTTTAGAAGATTTCTGGATCCAGTAGAAAGAAAAAAGAAAAAATGGGTCAATCCCGGATTCTTTGTAGGGCCATATCTTCCTATATATGGTTCAGGTCTTATAGTACTCTATCTTCTGGGACATATCCGTATCCCTTCACTAGGAACAGAACATCCTATAATCGAAAAGCTGCTTATATTCGTCATAATGGCAGCCTGCATGACACTTCTAGAGTTTATTACAGGTATGATCTTCATCAACCACCTGCATCTTCAGTTATGGGATTATTCATCCTATTGGGGAAATATCAAAGGAGTTATCTGTCCTCTATTTTCCTTGTTCTGGTATGCTCTTGCAGCATTCTACTACTTGGTGCTTCACCCTCAGGTACTGGATGCTCTTAACTGGCTGTCCCAGAATTTGGCATTTTCCTTCTTCATAGGATTCTTCTACGGAATATTCTTCCTGGACATCATTTACTCATTCCAGCTCATGGTCAAAATCAAGAAGCTAGCCGATGAATATGAGGTAGTGGTCAAATATAACGCCTACAAGAGTAAGCTTATAGATATTCGAATGGAAGCAAAGGAGCGAAGCTACTTCTTCTTCTCCTCAAGACTTTCTTCCATATCTCCAAGAGAAGTATTTGATAAATATAGAGAAAACTTTTCTGTTACTAGAATGGTTATGACACCTATTCATAAAATTGCTGATAGTAAACCAGTCCAAAAGATTGCAGACAGTAAAACAGTTCAAAAAATCGCTGATAGTAAGACAGTTCAATTGATTGCTGAAAGTAAGCCTGTTCAAATGGTATCTGATAAAGTAAAAAAAGACGAGTGATATAGAGCAGAAATGCCTATTCACCCGTCTTTATTTAAGTTTCTTTATTTAAGTTTCTTTATATAAGTTTATTTTATATAAACTTATTTATATGAGCTTCTTTAATTCTTCAATGATTTTTGTAATCGTGTCATTATCCAGCTCGCCAAATGAACGAAGAGTTCTAATAGGCATATATTCCAACATAGCCTTATTCATCTCATCTATGCCATCACTACTCTCTTCTCCAGAGAACTGAGTTACTGCATCACTAAAGATTCCCATGGTGAAAATCCTAGTCTTCTTATTGCTCAGAAGCTCACCCAGCTGAACATCCTTATCAATAATCGGTGGAATCTGGAAACTTCCTGTTAACTCTATCTCTTCAGAAAGAACAATATCCCTTGAAGACTTCCCAATCTCGATGTCATATTTTCCATCAGCGGCATACCAATCATTTAGCTCAGTAGAAAACCATGCAAAGCTTCTCTTATCCAGTTCAAATGATACCGTCTTGGTTTCACCTGGTGCCAACTCCACCTTCTCGAATCCCTTCAATTCATGAGATGGACGATTGATAACACCTGTCTTATCAGCCACATATAGCTGAACCACTTCCTTACCACTTCTTTCGCCCACATTAGTTACATCAACCAAAACCTTGGCTCCACTGTTGATTCCAATTATATCCCAATCCGAATATTCAACCCCCTCATAAGGAATAACTCTGAGATTGCTGTATTCAAAATCTGTATAAGAAAGACCATATCCAAATGGGAACAGCACATCCATCTTCTTGGTATCATAATATCTATATCCTACGAAAACACCCTCTGCATAATTAACCTTGTGACGGCTTACAGGGAAGTTAAGGAAACTTGGATTGTCTTCCAGCTTAATAGGGAAAGTTTCAGCCAACTTTCCAGAAGGATTAACCTTTCCATAAAGGACATTCATTACAGCCTCACCAACGCCTTCACCACCAAGATATGCTTCCACTATACCAGCCACATAATCAGCCCATGGCATCTCAACTGGAGAACCATTATGAAGAACTACGATAACAGGTTTTCCAAGTTCAAGAAGCTGATCTATCAGTTCATTCTGACAATCCGGAAGACGCATATGACTTCTGTCATAACCTTCTGATTCAAATACATCCGGAAGACCTGCAAATACAACTATCTTATCTGCTTCCTTCGCAATACTTATTGCTTCAGCAAACTTTTTCTCGCTGATTTCATCTCTATCATATGGGAATCCTTCTGCATAAGAAATATTCTCAGAATAATCTTTCATGATTGAAAATGCAGATACTACCTTATGTGCATTTATATGGCTGCTGCCACCACCCTGAAATCTCGGTGTCTTAGCAAAACCTCCAATAAGAGCAATCTTTTCATCAGGTGAAAGAGGAAGTACAGGTTTTTCTGTTATGTTATCACCTATCGGCTCTCCATCCTCATTTATCTCTGCTGCCCCTTCGACTATAACATCGTTTGCTAAAAGGACAATACACTCTTCTTCAGCACGAACTGCTTTTTCATGATCAACATCTCTGTCAAATGTTTCTTCCTGCCTGTTCTCCACATATCTTTCAATCCACTTTAGGATATTTCTAACAGCTTTATCCAGAGCCTCCTCAGAAAGCTTTCCAGAATTAACTGCCTCAACAATTAAAGCATCATTTACATGTCTGGAACCTGGCATCTCCAGATCCAGTCCCGTAGCAACACCCTTTACTCTATCAGATACGGCTCCCCAATCTGACATAACAACGCCATCAAAGCCCCATTCCTCTCGAAGCACCTTATTCAGCAGCCATTCATTTTCAGAAGTATAGGTTCCATTTAAACGGTTGTAAGATGCCATGATTGTCCATGGCTGAGCTTTCTTAACCGCAGTCTCAAATCCTGCCAGATATATCTCTCTTAAGGTTCTCTCATCAACAACACTATCTGCATACATTCTCTCTGTCTCCTGAGAATTTGCAGCAAAATGTTTTAGAGAGGTTCCTACATTCTGTGACTGTACGCCATTTATATATGAAGCTGTAAGTTCACCTGTAAGATATGGGTCCTCAGATACATATTCAAAGTTACGGCCACAAAGTGGAGATCTCTTAATATTTATAGCTGGTCCAAGAATCGTTGATACATTTTCGGCCTGACACTCTTTACCAAGATCTACGCCCATCTGATACATCAGATCCTTATCAAATGAAGACGCTGTGGCACAAGCTGTCGGGAAGCATACAGCATCTATAGACTCATAGATTCCATTTGTCCCCTTCTCACGATGTTCCTGTTTTCTAAGTCCGTGAGGACCATCACTCATAAAAATTGATGGAATTCCAACTCTCTCAATCGGCTCAGTCTCCCACATATTTTTGCCTGAAACAAGAAATGCTTTCTCCTCAAGCGTCATCTCACTAATAATCTTTTCTATTTCCATTTGTTACTCCTTTATTGTAAAGATAACCACCTTAATTCACAGTTTTAAATTCACTTCATGATTTCCTATAATTCAAAAACGAATGCGAAATCATTTCCATGATAACACATTCGTCCTTGTTTTTATAATGAATATTAGCTTTTATTATCAAATCTATGCAAATGCTCTTTATGCAGCTGTTGTAACAACCTCGATTTCGGCTATATCTTTCTTTGCACTGATCTTCTTTGCAACTACAAGTCCTACAAAAATAGCTACAACTGAAATAGATGCAATCACAAGTTTAAATGTTAAACTCATATCAATTGGAAGTGCTGATAAGATAACTGAATTTGAATTATATGCCATATGAAGTGCGATTGTTGCCTTGATTGAACCAGTCTTATGATATACATATGCGAAGATTAATCCTAAGATACCTGCGTAGCATATCCATACAATCTGTCCATGAGCAAGTCCAAATACTGTTGCACTGATGATTGCAGCAAGTACAACTGGCATACCCTTCTTAAGTCTGTCAAAGATAAGTCCTCTAAAGATAATCTCTTCGATAATTGGAGCTGCAATAGCTGTACCGATCATTGTAAGGATACTTTGATTATCAAGTACACTTGATGACTCTGCATAACCACTCATAACGCTTTCTGGAAGAAGTGTAAGAACTGCGATGGTAATATAGTTAAGCGCAATACCAAGTCCTGCAAATAAAGCAATCTTCTTAACACCAACTGACTTCTTAAAATTTACTTCCTCTAACATTTTCTTATCATTTATCTTATAGTACAAAAAGAGAAATGCGATTGTAACGATTGCTGCTATAACTACCATAGGACCAGTGAGGCTATTAGCATAATCCAAATAATCATTGCTAAACTGAGATGAATCACCGCCATTTTTTACGATATCATAGCCAACTTTAAATGCTGAAAACGCTCCAACTGCCATTCCACCAGCAACCTGTCCGCCTAGGTAAACGCCACCATAGCCCAGTGCTCTAAGAATTGCTTTTCCTGGGCTAACTTTTTCATTTGTCACCTGATTCATATTTGTTTCGTTCATGTTTATTTCTCTCATTTTCATCTATCCTTTCACCTTTATTCTTTTCATTTTTCTTCGAGCTTTTTCGCTCTCTGTCTTTGATGATTGAATGATATAACAGATATGTCACGAATTGTTTAATCCTGTTGCGAACTGCAAAAAAACCGTCGTGAGTTGACAAAAATAATCAAATAAGAATCATATACATATCAAAAAATATAAAACAAAGCAATTTCGGTTAACAAAATAGCAATATTTATATAGTTTTAATTTATAAGTAAGTGTTATACTCCTAATTGAAGGTTAATCATATATAGAGATGATTATTATTATTTAAAAACCAGCGAATAACCCTCCTCGCTGGTTTTTTTCTGTCCTGTTTTCGTTATAGGTCCTAGTATTTAAACCTCCGAATATTTTATCAATAGTCTCACATAAGCTTCTTCCCAGGTCATGCCATAGATACATTTTGCTCCCTCATCAATAAGAGGCTTAGTCGTACTATATCTATAATCCCCATCCTTACAAGGGAAAATGTAAAATGAGCTTCCTGCCTCGCTACATCTCCTAAGAAGAGACATCACAGAGGTCGGTCCACCACCTTCCGTATTAAGAGTACTGGAGTGGTACATTCCATGAAGTACAGCCTTCACTCCATCCAGGTTAACTCTGTCATAGTTAATGCCCACATATGGTCGAAGATAAAGAACATTATCTGTTAATGTACCTACAGTTTTTATTCCGGTATTTAACTCTGTCGAATTATCTCTATCTGCACTATTCTTATCAGCCTGAGCAGCTAATTTACTTTCTGAATTCTTAGCCTTATCCAGCCAATCCACATCCCACTCAGAAACCAGCTTATCGAACTCCATCATATCACTACTGTAGAAATCCTCTGAGTAATCTCCACACTCTTCCAGATGAGTTCCATGATGGACGAAAGAGACTCCATTTACATTTCGGTAGACAGCGAAGACTCCACCTCTTCCATCATCACTTAGTTTTCTGATCAAACGAACTGACTTTACAAAATTATCTGGGCCATTACTCTCAGGATCATCCAGAATACGGTGAGCGCTCAGCATCATCACCGGACATCCAATATCTGATAGCACCACTCCCATAAGGGCAGCCGTAAGATGCAGCGTATCCGTTCCATGAAGTATCATCACACCCATGTACTGGCTGAAATCTATTTCTTTTAAAGCCCCCAGAAGGCAGTTCCATTTATCTACGGTCATATTCTCACTAAGGGTGTTAATAGGGGAAATGGTATCGAAGTCGATATCCTTCTCCTCATCAGGAATCAAATCCTCATACATGGTAACAAGCGTAGGAACTGCAGCTCCAGTATTAAGTGCATTAAGTCCATTTTCATTTTTTGAGGAACAGATTGTTCCCCCTGTAAGTATTAGAAGTATTTTATTTTTCGATTCTTTATTCATGGTTTTACCTCAAAATAGAATTACTATTTTACTAATGCCATTATAGCATATTTCATTTTTGTTAATCACAAGCTCTACGATATTCTCTAATGTAAGCCTTATTACTAATCATATTCCAGAAAAGGATCAAGAATAAGAAGCTATCAATTACAACATCGTAATACTGAAACGGAATCAGTGTATATGCAAACGAAGTTCCAAACAACATATAATAAATTCCAAATATCATTTTTATCACAAAATACGAAGCTATAGAAATAACAATAATACCATGAGACTTATGTATAGACTTCCTAACACTCAGAATAATAAATGCCAAGAACATACTAACTATAATTACATGTAATAAAATATCCCCACACAAAGGAAGACGGATAAATCTTATTATTCTTTCATCTGGGATATCCGTAATTAGTGCATGACCTGCATCCCATATATAAGCCGATGATATTTCTTCAAAACCATCTTCTTGCTTTATAATATTATAAACCATTCTTATAAGGACTTCGAAAAAACAATGGACCACGCAAATCAATATTATATTTTGCATACTTTTTGTTCTATCAGATATTAGTAAAACCATATATATAACCAGCGGAGCTATA
>CAMNGU010000091.1 GCA_946538525.1 uncultured Lachnospiraceae bacterium | reverse complement strand
AGCATCAATGTATCAGATCTTAACAGATTTGAGGATGGTGCAACAGTTACAGTTGAGTCTCTTAAGGAGATTGGACTTGTAAAAAATCCAAGAGATGGCGTTAAAGTATTAGGAAATGGAGAGTTAACAAAGAAGCTTACAGTTTCAGTTGATGCTGCCAGCAAGACAGCTATCGAGAAGATTGAAGCAGCAGGCGGAAAAATAGAGGTGGTTTAATATGTTTAAAACCATTAGAGATGCATTTAAAATTAAGGAGATAAGGAATGCGTTAATCTTCGCATTCTTTATCCTTATAGTTGTAAGGCTTGGTTCTCTTATTCCTACACCAGGTGTAGATGTATCCAAGCTGAACAATTTCTTTGCTAACAATTTAGGGGATGGTGCAAATTCACTTCTTAATTCCTTTACAGGTGGTTCATTCCAGAAGATGTCAATATTTGCACTTTCAGTAACACCATACATTACATCATCCATTATTATTCAGCTCCTCACAATTGCTATTCCAGCACTTGAGGAAATGCAGAAGGATGGTAATGAGGGAAGAAAGAAGATCACAGCTATTACAAGAATTGTTTCTGTAGCACTTGCTATAATTGAAGGAACAGGACTTGCAGTTGGTTTTGGTCGTTCTGGACTTTTATATGAGTATAACTTTTTATCAGTAGCAGTTATCGTTATTACTCTTACTGCTGGTAGTACATTTATCATGTGGCTCGGTGAGAGAATCACTGAGAAGGGAGTAGGTAATGGCGTATCTATTATCCTCCTTATCAACATCGTTTCACGTATGCCAAGTGATTTTGTTAACCTTTACAATATGTTTGTTAAGGGCAAGTCAACTGTCAATATGATATTTGCTTCAATCATCATCATTGGTGTAGTAATCATTACTACTGTACTTACTATATTATTAAATGATGCTGAGAGAAAGATTCCTATCTCATATGCACAGAAGGTTCAGGGAAGAAAGTCAGTTGGTGGTCAGACATCACACATTCCTTTAAAGGTGAATACAGGTAATGTTATGCCTATCATCTTTGCTTCAACACTGATGTCAATCCCATCAATCGTTACTAATCTTTTCAACATCAATGTAAAGAATCAGGTTGTTGCTAAGATCTTTGAAGGTCTTAATACAAATTATTGGTTCAGACCTGGATATCCATGGGCTTATATAGGTCTTGTACTTTATATACTGTTAGTAATATTCTTCGCATATTTCTATACTTCAATTTCGTTTAATCCAATGGAGATAGCAAATAATCTGAAGAAGCAGGGCGGTTTCGTTCCTGGTATTAGACCTGGTAAGTCAACACAGGATTATCTGAATAGGATTCTTAATTACATCGTAATTATGGGTGCTATTGGTCTTATCATCGTAGCAATAATTCCAATCTTCTTTAACGGAAGATTCAGTGCTGATGTATCCTTCGGTGGAACATCACTCATCATTATCTGCGGTGTTATCATTGAGACTATTAAGCAGATTGAGTCCAAGATGATAGTTCGTAACTATTCAGGATTTCTTAATAATTAATTAGTTTGGTTAAATAAATGTCATTCTGAGTGAAGTGAAGAGAGTTTTAGAATCATTTCCAAATGAGTTCTTTAACAATCTTCTCTGAGCCGGAATGACTTTATGTAGTTTTTTAGAGAGGAGATAAAGTATGAAGATTATAATGCTTGGAGCTCCTGGTGCCGGCAAAGGTACTCAGGCTGATATGATATGTAATAAGTATAATGTACCTCATATTTCAACCGGAGATATCTTCCGTGCAAATATAAAAAATGGTACAGAACTTGGACAGAAAGCTAAGGGATATATGGATGCTGGAGAACTTGTTCCGGATTCATTAGTTGTTGATCTTGTAATCAATCGTATTCATCAGGATGACTGTGCAAATGGTTATGTTCTTGATGGTTTCCCAAGAACAATCCCTCAGGCTGAAGCACTTGATGCAGCACTTGCTGAGTCAGGCGAAGCAGTTGATTATGCAATCAATGTTGATGTACCAGATGAAAATATTGTTACTAGAATGTCAGGAAGACGCGCATGTGTAAAATGTGGTGCTACATACCATGTAAAATATAATGCGCCAAAGACAGAAGGAATATGTGATAACTGTGGAAGTGAGCTTATTCAGAGAGATGACGATAAGCCAGAGACAGTTCTTAACAGACTTTCAGTTTATCACGAACAGACACAGCCACTTATTGATTACTATGATGGAAAAGGCATAGTAAAGAATATAGATGGAACACAGGATCTAGAGACTGTATTTGCTGATATCACAGCAATACTTGGTTAATAAATAAGGAGTGAACATATGTCCAAAGCTGACGAGATTGAGTGCGAAGGTGTAGTATTAGAGAAGCTTCCAAATGCCATGTTTAAGGTACAGCTGGAAAATGGCCATGAGATACTGGCACATATCAGTGGAAAGCTTCGTATGAATTATATAAAGATATTACCTGGAGATAAGGTTACAGTTATCCTGTCACCTTATGATTTTTCAAAGGGAAGGATCACTTGGAGAGCAAAATAAAAATTTTCTCAAAAAGCCCTTGCTTTTAGCGCATTGTGATGTTAGAATAGACATTTGCAGGACACTTTTGGAAAGGAGAGTATTTTAATGAAGGTACGCGCATCAGTAAAACCAATTTGCGACAAGTGCAAAATCATTAAAAGAAAAGGCAGAATACTTGTTATCTGCGAAAATCCAAAGCACAAACAGCGTCAAGGATAATCAATCAATATATTTCTTGAGAGGGAGAGTTTAAGGAAGGTGTTTAGCCCACTGGAATTAGCTGTTCCCTGTTTTGTGCGTTTGCTACCTGGTTCTTTAGGAGCAGAATAATGCATGCTTTTGCATGTTTATAGGGCATATAGCTCTAAAACTCTTAAGAATGTAAGGTAGGGCAATTTGTACCTGGTGAAAATTTATAATTATATTTTTATTCTATATTATATTTTTATTCTATATTATAGTTTCATTCTATATTATATTTTCATTTTATAAGGTACAGACAGAACGCGGCACTAGCGCGTCTAATGCTAGTGAAACTAACCGGGTATCTGATTGATATAGGATACTCGTAGCGGCTGATATATCAAAATGTTTTTATCAACAAACAAGTAGAAATTTTTTGGAGGTAGAATTAATGGCTCGTATTTCAGGAGTAGATTTACCTAGAGACAAGCGTGTTGAGATTGGACTTACTTACATTTATGGTATTGGTCTTTCAACATCTAAGAAGATTCTTGATGAGACTGGTGTAAATCCAGATACTAGAGTAAAGGATCTTGCTGATGGAGAAGTTAAGAAGATCAGTGAGTACATCAACGATAACATCATGGTCGAAGGTGATCTTAGACGTGAGACAGCGCTTAACATCAAGCGTCTTCAGGAGATAGGTTGCTATCGAGGCATACGTCATAGAAAGGGTCTTCCAGTTCGTGGACAGAACACAAAGAACAATGCTCGTACACGCAAGGGACCTAAGAAGACAGTTGCTAATAAGAAGAAGTAATTTAGTACAAATTAATTTAGTTGAATATTTAGTACAATAATTAAGTTAGTATAAGTAACTTACATTAAATACTTCGAAAAGCAGAAATAAGAATATATTGATTTAATTTGGAGGATATAGTCAATGGCTAGTAACAAGGGTACTAAGAAAGTAACCAAAAAGCGTAATAGACGTAGTGTGCAGCATGGACAGGCTCACATTCAGGCGTCATTTAATAATACAATTGTTACACTTACAGATGCCGAGGGAAATGCACTTTCATGGGCAAGTGCTGGTGGTCTTGGATTCAGAGGATCAAAGAAGTCTACACCATATGCTGCTCAGATGGCTGCAGAGACAGCTGCTAAGGCTGCTGCTCCTTACGGACTTAAGACACTCGATGTTATGGTTAAGGGACCAGGTTCAGGTCGTGAAGCTGCTATTAGAGCACTTGCTGCATGTGGACTTGAAGTTCTTACAATCAAGGATGTAACACCAGTACCACACAATGGTTGTCGTCCACCTAAGAGAAGAAGAGTGTAATAATAAGTGTAATAAGGAGGATATTAGAAATGGCAATAAATAGAACACCAGTTCTTAAGAGATGTAGATCACTTGGTCTTGAGCCTTCTTATCTAGGTGTAGCTAAGTCATCTCGTAGAAAGAACATGAGAGCACAGAGAAAGGTAAGTGAATATGGACTCCAGCTTCGCGAGAAGCAGAAGGCTAAGTTCATCTATGGAGTACAGGAGAAGCCTTTCAGAAATATGTACGAAAAAGCAGAGCGTATGCAGGGACTTGTTGGTGAGAACCTTATGCAGATGCTTGAGCTTAGACTTGATAATGTCGTTTTCCGTCTTGGATTTGCTAGAACAAGACGCGAAGCTAGACAGGTTGTATCACACAAGCATGTAACAGTAAATGGTAAGATTGTTAACATTCCTTCATACAGAGTAAATGCTGGTGATGTTATCGAAATCAAGGAGAAGAGCAAGTCTCTTCAGAGATTCAAGGATATCAATGAAGCAAATACACATCTTACTGTACCAGCTTGGCTTGAGGTAGAGAGTGAGAAGCTTAGTGGTAAGGTTCTTCAGTTACCTCTTAGAGAGCAGATTGATGTTCCAGTTAATGAGACACTTATAGTCGAGCTTTATTCTAAGTAGGAATTAATTCCCGAAAGAAATATCGAAGAAAAATATTTTTTATGGGTGTTGTCACTATTTAATAAAGTTTATAGTATATTTCGGAGGTTATAAATGTTCGAATTTGAAAAGCCAAGAATAGTTATAGATGAAAAGTCTGATGACAACAAATATGGAAGATTCGTTATTGAACCACTAGAGAGAGGCTATGGTACAACTCTCGGTAATTCATTACGTAGAGTAATGCTTTCATCTCTTCCTGGAACAGCAGTAAGCTTCGTGAAGATTAAGGGTGCTAATAGCATGAGCGTTCTTCATGAGTTCAGCTCAATTCCTGGAGTTAAGGAAGATGTTACTGAGATAGTAATGAATATCAAGGAACTTTGCATTAAGAATAACTCACCAGTTGATGAGCCAAAGATTGGTTATATCGAAGCATCTGGAGATAAGGTAGTTACAGCAGCTGATATTCATGTTGATGCTGATCTTGAAATCCTTAATCCTGATCTTGTTATCGCAAATCTTAGCGGATCAGATGCAAGACTTGAGATGGAACTTCATATTACTAACGGTCGTGGCTATGTAAGTGCTGATAAGAATAAAGAGCGTGAGACATCAATCGATGTTATCGCTGTAGATTCAATCTATACACCTGTTGAGAGAGTAAATCTTTCAGTAGAAAATACTCGTGTAGGTCAGATCACAGATTATGACAAGCTTACGCTTGATGTATTTACAAATGGTACACTTACACCAGAAGATGCTGTTAGTTATGCAGCAAAGATACTTTCTGAGCACCTCAGCCTGTTCATTAACCTCTCTGATGATGTTAAGGATAAGACAATCATCACTGAGAAGCAGGATGAAGTTCAGGAATCACCAGCTAAGGATATGAGTATCGATGAGCTTGAATTAAGCGTTCGTTCTTACAACTGCCTTAAGAGAGCTAACATCAATACTGTTAAGGAACTCTGCAACAAGACTCAGGATGAGATGATGAAGGTTCGTAACCTTGGTCGTAAGTCACTTGAGGAAGTACAGCAGAAGTTAAAAGAACTTGGACTCTCATTTAATGATGGAGAGTAATTAACTCAAGTTAAGAACTTATATATAATATAGTAACCACTCACGCGGAAGTCGCTAAAGAGTTTGAATATATAAATGATTCGAATATACTTTCAGCGGATTAAGTACGCACAGTGAAGACCCTGGGTATAATTATCCAGAGGTAAGGAGGATAATAAAATGGCACAGTATAGAAAACTTGGAAAGAAGTCTGATGTTAGAAAGGCACTTCTTAGAAACCAGGTAACACAGCTTATCTTTCATGGTAAGATTAAGACTACAGAAGCAAGAGCTAAGGAAGTTCGCAAGATAGCTGAGCACCTTATTACACTTGCTGTTAAAGAAAAGGATAATTACGAGGAAGTTACTGTTAAGGCTAAGGAAGCTCGTAAGGACAAAGACGGTAAGAGAGTTAAGGAAGTTGTAGACGGCAAGAAGGTTACAGTTTACGATGAAGTTGAGAAGACTGTAAAGAAGGATAAGCCATCAAGACTTCATGCTCGTAGAGAAATGCTTAAGGTTCTTTATCCTGTATCAGAGATTCCTGAGAGTGCTGACGGTAAGAAGAAGGCAATCAAGAAGGTTGATCTTACAGAGAAGCTCTTTGATGAGTATGCTGTTAAGTATGCAGATAGAAAGGGTGGATATACAAGAATCGTTAAGATTGCACAGCGTAAGGGTGATGGCGCTCTTGAAGTAATACTTGAGCTTGTTTAATCCTATCATATAAGTAACTATATGGCATCTGCTTATGGCAGATGCCATTTTCTTTTTTTGATGATATAATGTTGTAGGTGTCTAAAGTATCCTTGGATATTTTTATTACACTTTTAATCTACTTTGACACCATATGACATGCAGATTATTTCTGGAAAAATTTTTACTGACTATGTGTAAATTACTAGATAAGATTTAGGGGATTATATGGCACCATATATTAAGTTAAATAAACTGAATATGGAAAATGTACCAGGCAGCGAAGTGAGCCTTAGCGTTGAGAAGGGTGAAGTTATTGCTATTACAGGACTTAACGGTTGTGGCAAAAGTACACTTGCAAAATATTTGGCTGGTATAACTCGTCCTGATTCTATTGGGAAGATTATTATAAACGGATTGGATTCCTATTCTCAGCTTGATAATGATAAGATCGAGAGAGTTGTGGGATTTGTTTTCCAGGATCCTCGAACTGGTATGGTATTTGAAAATGTTGGTAGAGATATTGTTTTCGGATCCGAAAATATTGGTATGGATAAAGATAAGATCGTAAAGAGATTTACTTATTTCATGCAGAATTATGGGATGAAGAAGAAACAGTCCAAGTACTATAGCACTATAAGTGTTTCTGAGCAGCAGAGGGCTGCGCTTTTTGCAACTCTAATGATGCCATCAGAAGTATTGGTTTTGGATGAACCTTTCAGCATGCAGAGTAGTATAAATTCCAAAAGATATTTTGATGTTATCATTAGGAATGCAAGAAAGAGGAGTCAGACAGTTATAATCTTCTCAAAGCAAAAATATATTCTTGAATCTGTTGATAGAGCTTATCAGTTGATAGATGGAAAAATATATGAAATAGATACAGCTGGTATGCAGGAAACTATTTCAGATGCAACTCTTATATCTGAAGATAGAGGAAAATATATTGATCATAATAGAAAAATTCGAGTTGAACGATATATTAATGGTGGCGATAATAAGGGTGAAAATGGACTTAGTTTACATAATATTTCATTTGGCTATGATGATAACCTGATTATTGATGGTATAAATGCCAGATTTGAAGCTGGTTCCGCCTACAGAATTATGGGACCGTCTGGTTCTGGAAAGAGTACCTATCTTCAGCTTATTGGTGGACTCTTAAAACCTTATGAGGGCGAGATATTTATAGGTGAGACAAGTAAAGTGGGATATGTTTTCCAGTATTCTGAAGATGGATTTGTTGAGAATACAGTTTTGGATGATGTAATGTTCGGTCCAATGAGTGCTGGTTATTCAAAGAGAGAAGCACGAATAATGGCTACGCAGGTTCTACAGTTTGTAGGTGTAAATGAGTCTCTATGGAGCAGATCTCCGTTGAAATTATCTATGGGGGAGCAGAGATTGGTTTCTATTGCAGGTGCTTTGGCCCTGAGTCCGGATTTCCTTTTGATTGATGAACCTTTCCAGGGACTTGACCAAAATAGTAGAAAGCATATAGAGGATATAATTGCGGCACTTTGTCATGAAGGTAAATGTGTAGTTATCGTTGATTAGATAAAGCATTTTAGAGAATAAACAGATCAAGGTAGGAAAATGATTAAGAAGAGAAAACTTGGGAATTTCAAAAGCTATGATCCCAGAACAAAACTTCATATACTGTTAATGTACCTGGTATTAACTCTGGCAAGCTGGAACATTTGGTCCTTGCTTGCAAGCTTTGTGATGTCTCTACTTATCATCTATCTGTTAAGAGATGTTGCAGGCAGTGTCATAAGTCCGGCAGTGGGACTACTTTCTATAGAGTTGTTTATAGGAATAATATGTATCATATTCCTTCCAACTACCATAGGTTTATTTATAACATTGAAGTTACTACTATATACCATAGTTTCTTTGATGATTATGAAGAGTATGAAACAGGGAGAGATTCTCGATGGACTGTCAGAAGGTTTTGGGCTTAGAGCAAAGACCGCTAAAACGATGATGCTTATTCTGGATTTTCTTCCTAAGGTATTTAGAGAGAAAAAGAGAGGGCGTAAAGCACAGAGAGCCAGAGGCGTAGATCCTGATAGTGGCAACATCATAGATAAGATAAGGGGGAATCTGCTTTTAGCTATACCTAATATCAAATATGCGCTGACAAGGTCTGAGAGACAGTCTGAAGCTATGAAGAAGAGGCAGTATTTATCTGTTCTAAGAAGAAATAGTATCTATGATATGAAGCTTAATTGGGTAGATAAAGTGATCACATTTATCTTCATGCTGATCATGGTTGGTGGAATCGTATTAATGATAATATTTTAGAGAATAAAAAACTTAGAGAATAAAGCTTAGAAAATAAAAAACTTGAAGAATTATAAAAAACTTGGAGAATGATATGTCCAGAATAATGCTGAGGGTAGCATATGACGGAACTGAATATAGTGGCTGGCAGGTTCAGCCAAATGCGGTAACTATTGAGGGAGAGTTGAATGAAGCATTGTCTCAGCTGACTCGGGAGAGTATTCAGGTGATAGGCGCTAGCAGAACTGATGCAGGGGTACATTCACTGGGAAATGTGTGTGTGTTCGATACTGGCACCAGCATCCCTGCTGAAAAGATTTGTTACGCTGTAAACAATATGCTTCCTGGAGATATCAGGGTAATTGAGTCTAAAGAAGTGGAACCGGATTTCCATCCAAGGCACTGTGACTCAGTAAAGACTTATGAGTATAAGATATGGAATGATATCTTTCCAAGTCCTGTTCTTTCCAGATATGCTCATTTTACCTATCGTAAAATGGATCTGGATAAAATGAAAGCTGCTGCAGAGAAACTTGTGGGAACTCATGATTTTGGTGCGTTTTGCGGTGCGGGTTCCCAGGCGGAAACAACAATAAGGACAATATACAGTATTGAGATTAACGCGGAAACTATGGAAATGTCTGTACTGAATCAGAGAGGGCAAGAAGAAAAAGGCGTTACAGATATAGGCGATTATAATTTAGAAAATTCTAATTTAGAAAATTCTAATTCAGAAGATTCTAATTTAGAGAACTCTAATACAAAAGAATATCCATTTGGTCGTATGATACATATTCGTGTTAAAGGTTCAGGATTTCTCTACAATATGGTGAGGATAATCGCAGGGACATTACTGGATATAGGAACTGGTCTTATGGAGGTTCAGGATATTGATAAATGTCTAGAAACCCACCAGAGAAGTGATGCCGGTCCAACAGCACCAGCTCATGGACTTACAATGATAGGAATTAAATTCTTATAAATAATAGATTGGCAGGATTTCTTAGGAAAATAGCCGTTTTATAGGGATATTTCTCTTGACAGTTATACATGAATAGAGTAAAATGTGTTTCTGTGACTGCCTTAAGTCACGGTATTTTAGTGCATAGCAGCTTAAGCTGTTATAAATAAATGGCGCTGAAACCGGTGAATAGTTATTTCCAGCCCGGACATCTGGATTTGATGAAACCACCTGAGTAAGCTACTCTGTCACAAAGTGGCAGACGAGTTAGGTAACCGTGAGGTTGCTGAGAATAAGGAGGATATGAACATGAAGAGCTTTATGGCTAGCCCAAGTACCATTGAAAGAAAATGGTATGTGGTTGATGCAGAAGGTCAGACACTCGGTCGTCTTGCATCAGAAGTTGCAAAGGTGTTAAGAGGTAAGAATAAGCCAACATTTACACCACACATTGACACAGGTGATTATGTAATCATCATCAACGCAGAGAAGATTAAGGTATCAGGTAATAAGCTTAATGATAAGGTTTATTATCGTCACTCACAGTATATCGGTGGACTTAAGTCATCTACTCTTAAGGAAAAGCTTGAGAAGGACCCAACATTTGCTGTAGAGCATGCAGTAAAGGGTATGCTTCCTAAGGGACCTCTTGGAAGACAGATGTACAAGAAGCTTTTTGTATACGCAGGACCAGATCACAAGCACCAGGCACAGAAGCCTGAGACACTTGAGATCAAGTACTAAGAAGGAGGAAACTTAAATGGCTAAATCTACAAGATATTATGGTACAGGTAGAAGAAAGAGTTCTGTTGCCCGTGTTTATGTAACACCAGGTAGTGGAAAGATTACTGTAAATAAGAAGGATGTTGAGGATTACTTTGGACTTGAGACACTTAAGGTTATCGTAAAGCAGCCATTTGCTGTAACAGGTACAGAGGGTAAGTTCGATGTTCTTGTTAATGTATATGGTGGTGGTTTTACAGGTCAGGCTGGAGCTATCAGACATGGTATTTCAAGAGCACTTGCATCAGCTGATGCTGATTACAAGGCTTCACTTAAGAAGGCTGGATATCTTACAAGAGATCCTCGTATGAAGGAGAGAAAGAAGTACGGTCTCAA
>CAMNGU010000090.1 GCA_946538525.1 uncultured Lachnospiraceae bacterium | reverse complement strand
ATAGTTTTACTTACTTTATATATCCCCATATTTTACATCTTCATAATCATCACTGTTGGTAAGAAGAACAACAACTGTATCAGGATGTCCAGCTTCTTTTATCTTCTGAAGACTGAATTCCATAATCTTCTGTCCTTTCTTAACCATGTCTCCTTCTTCAACAAGTGTATTAAATCCGTCACCCTTCATCTCAACTGTATCTACACCAACATGAATGAGGAGTTCCTGATCATTTTCGCCAGTTATTCCAATAGCATGTTTACTGTCAGCAACAGAAGAAATCTCTCCATCCATAGGAGCATATACAACACCTTCTTCAGGTTCTACACCAACACCTTCTCCTAAAGCACCAGACGCAAATGTTGGATCTGGAATTTCAGTATATGGTATAACCTTACCTGGTGTTGGAAGTGCAATCTCTCCAGCTGAGCTTGTTATTACAAGCTTCTTTGTAACATCATCACCACTTGATTTAATGGTTGAAGCAGCTGACTGAACTGCTTTCTGATCATTCTTCTGAACATCCTTTGCAGGCATAGCATCCTTGCTTCCTGTATCCACAGCTGCACCTTCCGGAATATCTTCTTTCCAGGTAACCATTGTAAGACCAAATGCGATTCCTCCTGAAATAAGAAGAAGTATCGTATAAAGTCCATAATTGTTAATTGTAAGATATCCTGGAATACCTGTTACTCCGTATGCAGTTGCTCCAATCTTAGTAATAGCTCCGAAGATAGCTCCGCAGGCTCCACCGATCATACCGCATACAAATGGTTTCATAAATCTGAAGTTAACACCGAAGATAGCAGGTTCTGTAATACCAAGTGCTGCAGACATGGAGGATGGAATAGCAACTGTCTTCAGCTTGCCCTGCTTACATTTAATACCTACTGCAAGGCAGGCACCAAACTGAGCAAAGTTAGCTGCAGAAGCTATAGGCATCCATGTATTAAGTCCTGTGGATGAAAGCATTCCTGCTTCAATAACATTATACATATGATGAAGTCCCATAACTACTGTAGCTGGATAGATAGCTCCCATGATCATAGCTCCAGGTGGGAACTGAACCAGCCACTGAGCACCCTTAAGAACATAATTTTCAAGTGTAGCAAAGATAGGACCAATAACTACAAATGTTAAAAGTGCTGTTGTGAATACTGTTGTTATAGGTACTACAAAGAGGTCAATCATCTCTGGCACATGCTTATGAAGCCATTTCTCAATCTTACACATAAACCATACTGCAATCATAACCGGGATAACATGTCCCTGATAACCATGCCGTGATATGGATCCTACAACATAATCACCAATCTTCAGATTACCAAAGAGATTCCAGGTTGGAATAACTCCAGTTTCAATTCCAAAGAATGAATTAATCGCATCCTCACTACCCACATTCCATCCATTTAAAAGGCCTGTATGAACCATCATGAGACCAATAACTGCTGCGAGGAATACATTTCCACCAAACACCCTTGCGGCACTGACTGCAACAATTACTGGAAGAAAAGCAAATGCGGTATTTGCAACCATATCCAAAAATGCATACCAGTCAGTGGAAGCAAATGAAGGTATCGCCTTACCAAGAGCTTCAACAACACCCATCATAAGACCGGATGCTACGATAGCTGGAAGAATAGGAACGAATACATCACCTACTGATTTTAGAGCCCTCTTCCAGGCCGGTTGCTGTGCTGCCGCAGCAGCCTTTACATCATCCTTTGTTGCCGCAGACATTCCTGTAACAGCAAGGAATTCATCATACACTTTATTAACTGTTCCTGTTCCAATGATGAGCTGGAGCTGTCCGTTATTTTCGAACATTCCCTTAACGCCATCAACATTTTCTAGTTCTGACTTATTAATCTTATTATTATCTTTTATAACAAGTCTTAGTCTGGTCGCACAATGTGCCGCCTGAGCTACATTTTCACGCCCGCCAATATTAGCAACAATCTCTTCAGCACATTTTCTATAATCAACCGCCATGATACCCCTCCTCTTCTTATATTATTTTCAATACAATTTAGTTCTCACCTAAAAGTCCAAGCTGTTCAAATGCCTTTGCAAGTCCATCCTCAGTAACAGCAGGACATACTATATCTGAAACATCTTTTAGAGCCTGTGCACCATTTTCCATACATACACTAGTCCCCACTGTTTCAATCATTTCCAGATCATTCATACTGTCACCGAATCCATAGGTATCCTCAATAGGAACCTTCAAATACTCAGCAACAGCTTTTACTCCTCTTCCCTTGTCATAATCAACACTGAGGAGCTCTCCATTAATCAAGCTTCCTCCCTGCATTTCCTGAACAATAAATCTGTAATTATCTCCTAGCTTTTTCTTTGTTTCCTCAAGCTGTGCTACATCACTACACATCACTACAACCTTATAAACAGGTGCCCCGTCATATACCTTCATAGACTGAATTCTAAGGCTTTCTTCTATTGCCTTCCTCCAGCGTTGAAGTTCACTATTTCCACCTGCCTGCTGCTGCATAAATTCACCGATTCCCTCATCGCACCAGGAACCACTCTTAGCCTCAATGGTACAGTAAACTCCATTCTTATGAAGTGTATCCAGTGCTATATTTCTATCCTCATCTGACATAGGAGCATCTATAATAACATCATCCCCTACCGTCACATAGGCTCCTCCACTTCCTACTACTCCGTCAAATCCATATACCAATAAAGGCTTTAACATATCCAGATTTCTTCCGGTACAAAGAAACACTTTATTCCCTATGGACTGAGTTTTTCTTATAGCTTCTATGGCACTGTCAGGAGGAACATTTTCGCCAGGAACTGTTAAGGTTCCATCTATATCAACAAAAATTAATTTCATCTATTATATCGACCCCCTTTCAACAATCTGATATCCAAGCTTTACATTTCTAACCGGGAAATCATTATCCTCAGACTTAATAGTTTGCATCAAAATTCTTACTGCAACTCTGCCGCATTCTTCAAAATAAAGTTTCACTGTGGTAAGCTGCGGCTGAGAAACTATATCTGCCCAGCTATTACCAACTCCTGTAACACTTACATCCTTCGGAACTTTCTTTCCACTTTCTCTAAGTGCTAGTATAGCTCCATGTGCGATTCTATCTGTTGCACAGATTAGTCCGTCAAAATCAGGATATTCTTTCAGAAGTCTTAGCGTTTCATTATATCCACCTTTCATCGTAAAATCAGATTTTCCTATTATCAGATTACCCGTATCTATACCGGCTTCAATGAAGGCCATTTCAACACCTTTTCTTCTAGCACGTCCTACGGCTGCATCCTCTTCATCTACTCCCACATACGCTATCTTCTTTCTCTTTTTCAACATAATCCGCGTGATGTCCTTCATACAGTGAACATCATCATGATATACGGAAGATACTCCGTTAAAACTCTGACCAGTAACAACTATAGGAATTCTGGAATTACTAATTGTATCCTTTAAATGAGGTGTCATAACTGTCCCCATAAGAATTATTCCATCCATGCCTCCCTTCTGCATGGATTCAATAAACATTACTTCTTTCTCTTTCTCTCCATCTGTACAAGCAAGAATAAATGAATAATCATTTTCTTTTAAGCCTTCAGCTATGCCTTCCATAATCTGCGACATAGAGTCTGAATGAATATATGGTACTATCACTCCTATCTGACCGCTTTTTCCAGTTCTCATAGTTTGAGCAAGTGCATTTGGAGTATAGTTGTTTTTTTCTACTACTTCTCTAATTTTTTTTCTTTTATCATCACTCAGCGACCCACCATTAAAGTATCTGCTCACTGCTGCAGTAGAAACACCAGCTTGTTCAGCTACTTCTTTTATTGTCATAACTTATCTCTCCTGTTACTATTTAAATTCTGTTAAGAGCCACACAAATCCGTATGCAGGAATGCCAACGGCCTTTGCCTCCCTTGAATCCCCCGTAAGCATATCTACATAATCTTCAACCTCATTTACCCATGCAGTTTCATCTCTTTCACTAAAATTAAATAGAGCAATAAGCTTCTCACCTCTGTAGTATCTTCCGATTCCAAGAATATGATCATTCCAGGTTTCGACTATCCATGTATCAGCCGCATTCTCAAATACTCTATGGGAATTTCTAAGCTTTGTAAGCTCCCTTATTCCATCAAATATCATCTCTTCTCGTGTTCCCTTATCCTTGCGTCTGGCTACACTATTCCAATCCAGATTGCCTCTATGAAGATATCTGCTGTCATCCGCCTTATGAGGATCATCATGATATGTATAATCGTTAAGCTGTCCTATCTCATCTCCACTATACAGAACCGGTATTCCGCTCTGTGTAAGAAGAAATGCATGAAGCATCAGATCAAGTCTTACATATTTCTCCAGCTTGTCCTTTCTCATTTCATATTCAGCCGCTTCTATACCTGATAAAGAAGCTGTAGTTCCACAAAGTCTGGCATCACCAAGTCTTGGATCATCATTATAGAGTTCTCCTCTAGCATCACTTCCTGGCCATGCCCCCTTCAGGTAATCGTTCAGATATTTTTTATGAGGAATCTCTTCCATACCAAACTGTCTAAGATACTCATAGTCCAATCCCCATCCAATATCATCGTGACATCTTAGATAGTTTAAGAATACATACTGTTTAGGCAGCGCAAATACCGTTCCCAGCTGATGTTTCAAAAGCCTTACATCCTTCGTTGCCACCGTATGCCATGTACTTGCCATAGTCGTCACATTATAAAGCATATGGCATTCCGGCTTATCAACTGTTCCGAAATATGGAACCACCTTTGAAGGTTCCATCACGACTTCTCCAAGAAGAAGTGTTCCAGGACAAACAACCTCAGCAGCAATTCTCATTATTCTTACAAGATTATGCACTTCCGGTAGATTACGACAGTTGGTTCCAAGAGTTTTCCATATGTATGGAACCGCATCCAGTCTGATAATATCTATTCCCTGATTACAGAGATACAGCATATTTGCCGTCATATCATTAAATACAGTCGGATTACGATAATTCAGATCCCACTGATAAGGATAGAAGGAAGTCATTACAACCTTCTTAGCTTCATCGCACCAAGTGAAATTCCCCGGTGCTGTCTGTGGAAAAACCTGGGGTACTGTCTGTTCAAACTGATTTGGTATATCCCAGTTATCAAAGAAGAAATATCTGTCCTGATATTCTTTTTCACCAGCCCGAGCACGCTTTGCCCATTCATGATCCTCACTTGTATGATTCATTACAAAATCAAGGCATACGCTTATTCCCCTGCTATGACAATCCTGAGAGAGCTCTGCTAAATCTTTCATGGTTCCAAGCTCTGGCTGTACCTTTCTGAAATCAGAAACCGCATATCCTCCATCACTTCTTCCTTCCGGACTCTCAAGCAGTGGCATGAGGTGAATATAATTGACTCCACATTCTTCTACGTAATCAAGATGCTTTCTTACACCCTTCAGATTTCCAGCGAAGCAGTTAGTATACATCAACATACCCAACATTTCATTTCCGGCAAACCAGTCCTTAACCACATCTCTGGCCTCGTCCCACATTTTCAGAGTCTTACTTCTCTTTTTATAATATTCAAAAAGCATGTCTGTAAAATAATCAAAAGCCTGCTGATCATTATTATATAGTTCTGAATACAGCCACTTCAGTTCATCATAATAAGGTTCAAGCCTTTTAGAGAAAGTTTTATCCCATTTCTTTTTCTTTTCCATATCATTTCCTCTATCATACTTATGCAGTTAATAATATTATTTGATGATATGACACATATCTTTGTCCAAATATTTGATTTATTTAAAAGATCGAAATTTATGAAATGTTTTTGTAATCGTTTTCAAAGTTATTTCTAATTATAAAAAAAGTGCCTGCAAAACGCAAGCACTTTTTCCTGTATATTATGCCAATTTAAACTATATCTATGATTTATTCTTTACTTATTCTTTTTTATCAGTTCCTCAACCTCAGCCTTCTCAGGCATAACTCTGAGTGCTCCTTTTCTGGTAGTTATTATGGAGGCTCCAGCATTGGCAAAGGAAAGCATATCTTTCATCTCACCTTCCTCATAGGATTTTAATCCATGTTCTAAAACATAATGCAGCACTCCGGCACAAAATGTATCTCCCGCTCCGGTGGTTTCTATAGTATTATCCTGAAGAAACGGAGCTACCGTTACCTTTCTTCCCTTCTGGTAGCAGGTACTTCCAGCCTTTCCCATAGAAACAAGTATCATCTTAATACCCGGATAGGCCTCCCACAATTTCTCTACTCCACTGTCATAATCAGTCTCTCCGGTAAACCACTGTATTTCATTATCGGATATTTTAAGAATATCACACATACTCATTCCGAAACTGATTTCCCTTCTAGCATCCTCAAGCCTCTCCCATAGAGGTTCTCTCAGATTCGGATCAAAGGAGATAAGTACATCATTCTCTTTTGCTATATTAAGCGCTTTTACAGTAGCTGACTTTACTGGTTCCGAAGTCATGGATAGAGATCCAAAATGAAATATCCTCGCTCCTTTTATAAGCTCTTCATCTATCTCATCCTCTGTCAGCATCATATCTGCTCCAGGATTCCTATAGAATGAAAAATCTCTGTCACCATCAGGAAAAGTATGTACGAATGCAAGAGTTGTATGTATCTTGTCATCCCTGACCAGTCCCTCTGTAGCTATTCCTACTTCCTCCAAAGCACTGCTCAGCTGATTTCCAAACATATCATTTCCCACCTTACCTATAAATGCTGTGCTATGTCCTAACTTAGTCAGCATGGCAAGAACATTGCAAGGAGCTCCACCTGGATTAGCTTCCATAACAGGATTCCCCTGAGAGCTTATCGCGTTTTCTGTGAAATCTATCAGCAGTTCCCCAAGAGCTACAACATCTTTATTGATTTCAGATTTTTTTATTACAGTTTCCTTTATTTCACCCATCATTACATCCCTCCTACATAACATATAGTACCCCTTCTAACTATTTCATTTATTTTTCCGAATAAAACTTTACGCTAGCCTGTAATATGATTATATAGTATCGATATAATCATTTTCAATCTCTTTAGTCCAGAGATCAATCTCGCCTATAATCTTTTGCGCTTATTTCAAAAATATAAGTTACTCCCTAACTGGCTCTTTATATAGGAATATGACCGCCACTATAAGAATAACAGCCAGCATCACCCACTGTACATAATTATCCAGTATTATGAACAGCGTTGATTCATTCCACTCTTTTATAAACACTGAAATATTAAGAAAGATATCCGTGAAGAAATGAATGAATGAAGCTGCAAGGATGTTATGGGTATATAAGTACACTGAAGCAAATGCGAATCCCCATACTCCTGTCATAATAAATCTGTAAACCGCCTGCTCTATTGAATCACATTCTATCGCATGAACCGCCCCAAACACTATCATGCTTATAACGGCATATAGAAGTCTTCTCTTGAAGGTCGACTTTTCACCCTGATAATAACCCTCGCAGACAAAAGCTCTGAATGTCAGTTCTTCCCATAATCCTGTAGCCAGCTGCATAAGAAACAGGCAGGAAACAACTATCGACACTGTTGTATTCAGCCAGCTTTTTGTACCTATTACGACATAGGTTATAACATCAAAAACGACATAAAGAAGCATGGCAGTATACGCAGGAACAGCCTTTTTGAAGCCTTCCGTGTTGATTACACTTCTTATACTTTCTTTCTTATAGAGTTTTACAAATATAATAAGCTCTACTACAAAGAATACTATTCTCTGGAAACTCTTAGCCACATAGCCGGGAGCACCATCGAAATTATTCTGTATTGCCCCGGATATTATATCAAACAGAATCAGAAACAGTATTGCAAGCAGAATGCCTATTATTCTCTTAAGCTTTTTCATAACCTTACCAGTCCTTCCACTTATGTATTATCTTAAATGATTCCAAATACTCATCAAGAATAATTTATGTAGTATTCCCAAACTACCACCCCTTCTTCGCTTTAATGTACATGAAGAAAACTCCAACCGCAAAGAACAGAAATACCACAGCCGCAACTCTATATCTATGGCGATTGACTTTCCCGGGATTATCCGAATTAACGCTGATCACGATCTCGTCATTCTCGTTGTACGGACTAGACGACCAACCTGTCTCATACGCGTAAGTCACATCTCGCACGACATATTCGCAATTCGCCTTGTATCTATATTCATCGTCGTCAGAATCGTACTTTCTCGAAACACTCTTAACCACGGCCGTTACTTTCTTCTTCATCGATGCCTTCTTCTTCAAAGCCTTCATCCTCATCGATGCCTTCTTCTTCATCAAAATCCTCATCATAACCCTCATCCACCTTTTCTTCATCAGCAGACCTCTGGATTATGACATTTGGATTCATCTCCAACAGGCGCTCAAAGAGCTCTTCCCTCTCACTAGGCAGAAAGTCAAAATAATGTGCGTACTTGTTAGCCGTGAGTATATAAGTCTGTCCGTCAGTCGCAACCGCCTCGACAATATATCTTTCTATCTTTTTTGAACTGTCTGTCTCAGAAGCCCATTCGACCTTATTGAAGGCATGTATACTCTGCACCTCACTGTACTTAAGAGCCACCTGCCCCTCGTGATCAGAGCCGCCTTCACTACGAACGCCGACCACCATATTCTGAGTCAGATATATCCTCAGAGATTCAAGCCATACAGCCCCTTTCTCACACGCCTCTCTATCAATATCTCGAGCAGTGATATCACCACCAAGAGATATAACCTTACGAGATGTCCTCCATTCGGTAATGCTACTCCAGAAGAAAGGCAAAGTAATCACACCAAATATCATACCGAGAAGTGCCATACTACCTTTATATACACTCCAGAAGCTAAGCTTCTTACACTCTATAATGGCACCACCAAGAATGTCATCCATAGATATAATACCAATCTTCTGCCCCGTAATCCTGCTCGCTTCAGAAGCTACATTATCTCTTCTCTTCGAATCGGCTATATAAATCGTTACTCCCTCTATACGGTAAGTCCCCGACGCTTCTACTTCAGACTTAATCTTCTCATATTCCTTTTCCTTAATCTCCGCCAGTCGATATTCATTTCCATCAGACAGCAGATAGTAATTCGACTTCTTGTAAGCCTTGCAAAGATATATAGGCGCCTCGGTGATATCAAAATATACCGCCTTTTGCGCAAGATTTCCCTCAGCCTCCAAAGCCGTATCGATATGCTGCACATTTGCAAGCGCCTTCGTCGTCGTTATAAATCCATAGATTAATGCCACAACACTTATGGTCATAAATATACTTGCGAAGATAAAGACTCCAAGCATAACAGAGTAATTCGATCTGATATTCTTATTCTTGTAAAACATCTTGTAAAATCCTTTCTAGTTCAAGATAGCATTCTCATACACTTCTATTCCGAGCCCCAGCAGCTCCACAATCTCCAGTTCATCCAGCGCGTGAAAGTACGCATTATGAGTCTCCCGATATCTAGGTTTCAGCATCCCCAGAATCTGTTCCACTCCATAGCCCCTCTTCAGTCTCCCCGACAGGCAGCAGTCCATGTCATCGGTGATAGCGCGGTTGTACTGCTTATAGGCAGCTATCTTCATGATGTCCACCCACATGTAGGACGCAAGTTCAGGCAAATGACGATAATAAATGTGGCGCCAGTAAAGTCCCCACCACTGATATCAGCTCTTTTACCATCTGGCTGATTGTCAAGCCACTTGCTATGTAGCTCTAAAATTTAATCAAGTTTCTTCTTTATATCGCGATCCATTTTATCTATCTTCTTTCAATCAAATTTGAGTTTTACTTATTTAGAAAGCAGAACCTCTGTTCCAAGTATCACTAAAACGCCAATAATCACACTAAGTAACATATACAAAGCTGCTACCCCAATATGACCACCTTTAATCAAGTCCGACGACTCCAAAGCAAATGTTGAAAATGTCGTAAATCCGCCACATATACCAACCTTCAGGAATAAAATCAGTTTAGGATGCACATCAGAATGCTTTCCAAAATAAACTGCTATTAAACCTATCAAAATGCATCCAACTATGTTTATAATAAATGTTTTTATTGGAAATACCGTAGATTCCTTAACTGGAACCAATCCAATCAAGTACCTTAGGACTGCACCAATAAATCCACCACATCCGACTGCTAATAAATCAAGCATTTCTTAGTCCTCTTTTTCATCATTCAATAATATTTCACTAGAAACAGCAATTTCAGTTTTGCTGATTCTTTCCAATTCCTGAACAACCCTTTCCTTCTCATTACTCTCATTTGTCCTTAATCGAAGTAATGGCAGTCCAATCATTTCAAGAATATGGTTTTTTAACTTATCTCTCTCTCCCTGTTCTGAATCATCCTTATGAAAGCTATATCCATCGACCTCAATAGCGAGAACAGGTTGTTTGTTCATTTTCTTAAATATCAAGAAATCTAGGTGTGTTAGAGGATTTAACGCATAACTTTTTTCTCTTGCTGTAAATGAACTTGTATCTCTTATCATACTATTCATTGGATAATGAATCATAACATCATATAAACTATATTTTTCATCTTTCAAAACATCTTGAATAAGATTAAACATCAGATTTTCAGAATCATATTCCGACACCCGTTTATGTTTTTGAAGATATCTATTTCGTTCTTCATTAAACTGTTTATATAAGTAATCAAAAACCGAATGAATCTGGCTATTAACCATTTCCAGATTATTATATTCAATATATTCTAACAACGACGAAATATTACTATCTTCTCTTTGTTCATTACCTGAAGTAACAATAAAGAGCTGTTTTTTAGCCCTAGATATTGCCACATTAAGTAAATTAGGA